>NZ_JBIMPP010000053.1:0-57612 GCF_043906805.1 Actinomadura sp. SCN-SB
GGCGCAGGGCCCACTCCACGGCGGGGCAGCGGTTCATCACCACGTCCAGGCCCGCCTCCTGGGCACGCCGCGCCGCGGCCTCGTCGATCACGTCCAGCGGCAGCCACACCGCCTTCGCGCCGGCCGCGATCGCCTCGTCCACGGCCTCGCCCGCGAACTCCGCGCGCCGGTACACGCCCACCACATCGACCGGGCCGACGTCCTTCAGCGAGGTGTGCCCCGGCTCGCCCAGCACCGTCGCCCCCGACGGATGCACCGGGAAGATCTTCTTCCCGCGCTGCTGCAGCAACCGGGCCTGGGTGTAGACCTCCCGCTCGGGATTGTCACCCAGACCCACGAACGCCCACGTCCGCGACTCGTTCAGCAACCGCCGGATCACATCCTGATCGGCGAACGGATCCACAAGAGCATCAGCCATGCCCGTGACAACCACGGCACGGTAAAGAAGCTTCCCAGGGCCGGCGGTCAGGGGCGGCCGAGAGCGCGGTAGGTCCAGCCGGCGGCGCGCCACCGCTCGGGGTCTAGGGCGTTGCGGCCGTCGACGATGTTGCGTTCGGCCACGGCGTCGGCCAGCTCGTGCGGATCCAGGTCCTTGAACTCCTGCCATTCGGTGAGGAGGAGCACCGCGTGGGCATCGCGTACGGCGTCCAGGACCGAGTCGGCGAAGTCGAGGCTGGGATGGACGCGGCGCGCGTTGCGCATGGCCTGCGGGTCGTACACGGTGACCTTGCCGCCCTGCGCGCGGATCGTGGCGGCCACGTCCAGCGCCGGGGAGTCGCGGACGTCGTCGGAGTTGGGCTTGAACGCGGCGCCCAGCACCCCGACCGTGCGGCCGACGAACGAGCCGCCGAGCTGCGCCCTGGCCAGGTCCACCATCCGGATCCTGCGGCGGATGTTGATCTCGTCCACCTCGCGCAGGAACGTCAGCGCCTGATCCACGCCCAGCTCACCGGCCCTGGCCATGAACGCGCGGATGTCCTTGGGCAGGCAGCCGCCGCCGAACCCCAGACCGGGGCCCAGGAACCGGCCGCCGATGCGGTCATCGTAGGAAAGCGCCTCCGACAGCTTGGTGACATCGGCGTGCGCCGCCTCGCACACCTCCGCCATCGCGTTGATGAACGAGATCTTGGTGGCGAGGAACGCGTTGGCCGCCACCTTGACCAGCTCGGAGGTGGGGTAGTCGGCGACGACGAACGGCGTGCCCTCGGCCAGCATCGACGCGTAGATCTCACGCAGGATCTTCTCCGCCCGCTCCGCCGCGCCCTGGTCGGCGGGCACACCGGCGACGATCCGGTCCGGCTTCAACGTGTCCTGCACGGCGAAGCCCTCGCGGAGGAACTCCGGGTTCCAGGCCAGCACCGCGTCCCCGTCCGCGGGGGCCAGCAGCGCGATCCGCTCGGCGAGCCGCTCCGCGGTCCCGACCGGCACCGTGGACTTGCCCACCACCAGGCAGGACCGGTGCAGCAGCGGCGCCAGCGAGGACACCGCGTCCTCCACGTAGGTCAGGTCGGCGGCGTACTCGCCCGCCTTCTGCGGTGTGCCCACGCAGATGAAGTGGACGTCGCCGAACTCGGCGACCTCCTCGTAGGAGGTGGTGAAGCGCAGCCGCCCGTTCGCCAGGTTGCGCTCCAGGATCTCCTCCAGCCCCGGCTCGTAGAACGGCAGGTCACCGGCCGCCAGTCTGGCGATCCTCGTCTCGTCGACGTCCAGCCCCAGGACCTGGAAGCCCAGGTCCGCCATGCAGGCGGCGTGGGTCGCGCCGAGGTACCCGGTGCCGATCACCGTCAGCCGGTGCGTCAAGGCGGTTCCTCCATCCCGATCCGTATTCCGATCTGTCGGCCGTTCACGTCCGGTGATGGACGTATTACCCCGCCGTGCCGGTCATTCCCATCCTCCCGCTCCAAGGGAGGGACGGGCCTTCGCCGGGTGAATTCGCCCTGGCGAGGCCCCCCGCGCGTCCGGCGCAGTGTACCGGCGGGTAGTCTGCGCGCTATGAGCCCCGACTTTCCCGGTTACGCCCCGTCGGAGGAGCACGAGCTGCTCCGCGCGACGGTCCGCGAGCTCGCCGACGCCAAGATCGCGCCCTATGCGTCCGCGGTGGACGAGGAGTCGCGTTTTCCGCAGGAGGCCCTCGACGCGCTGGTGCAGAACGAACTGCACGCCGTGCACATCCCCGAGGAGTACGGGGGCGCCGGGGCCGACGCGCTGGCCACCGTGATCGTGATCGAGGAGGTCGCCCGCGCGTGCGCCTCCTCCTCGCTGATCCCGGCGGTCAACAAGCTGGGCACGGTACCGGTGTTGCTGGCGGGCTCCGAGGAGCTCAGGAAACGGTATCTGACGCCGGTGGCGCGGGGCGAGGCCATGTTCTCCTACGCCCTGTCCGAGGCCGAGGCCGGCTCGGACGCGGCGTCCATGAAGACCCGCGCGGTGCGGGACGGCGACCACTGGGTGCTCAACGGCGCCAAGATGTGGATTACCAACGCCGGCGTCTCGGAGTACTACACCGTCATGGCCGTCACCGACCCGTCGGCGGGCGCCCGCGGCATCTCGGCGTTCGTGGTGGAGAAGTCCGACGCGGGCGTGTCGTTCGGCCCCAAGGAGCGCAAGCTCGGGATCAAGGGCTCGCCCACCCGCCAGGTCATCCTGGAGGACGTGCGGATTCCCGCCGAGCGGATGATCGGCGCCGAGGGCACCGGGTTCAAGACCGCCCTGGCCACGCTCGACCACACCCGCATCACCATCGCCGCCCAGGCCCTCGGCATCGCCCAGGGCGCCCTTGACTACGCCCTCGGCTATGTCAAGGAGCGCAAGCAGTTCGGCAAGGCCATCGCCGACTTCCAGGGCGTCCAGTTCATGCTGGCCGACATGGCGATGCGGCTGGAGGGCGCCCGGCAGCTCACCTACCACGCCGCGATCAAGTCCGAGCGCGCGATGGGCGGCGCGAAGGTGCCCGACCTGACCTTCGTCTCCTCGGCCTGCAAGGCGCTGGCCTCCGACGTCGCGATGGACGTGACCACCGACGCCGTCCAGCTTCTCGGCGGCTACGGCTACACCCGCGAGTTCCCGGTCGAACGCATGATGCGCGACGCCAAGATCACCCAGATCTACGAGGGCACCAACCAGATCCAGCGCATGGTGATGGCCCGCCAGCTCCTGAAGTAGGGCACCGAAGGGCCGCCGCACCTTCCCGCACACTCGCGGCCGCCAGGCGGGGCGGCTGCGGGGCCGGTCGGGAGACGATCAGGGAGAGACCGTCCTCCCGCGTTCGGCGTGGTCGCCGAGCAGCCTGGCCACGAGGGGCACGGCCGACAGCGGCTCACCCGGCGGGGGCCCGGCCACAGAACGTGCTTCACTGCGGCGCGCATGGACGGTGTCACGTGGGTGTAGGTGCCGCCGATGCCTGGCATCGAATGGCCATGCGATGCCAAGGAGGCCCTCCGTTGCCCCACCGTAACGCCCCGCTGACCGAGCTGGGCCGGCTTCGCCTGGCCCGGTGCGTCGTGGAAGAGGGCTGGCCGCTGCGCCGGGCGGCCCGGCCGCCTGGGGGCCGGTAGCAGCGGCTCCAGGATCGCCCATCGCGCGTCGGTCAGGTCGAACCGCCTCCTAGGGTGGCCACGAGGTCTTCCCTCGCTGCGTTCGGATCACAACACGCCGCCCCACCTCACTTTGAAACACGCCCTAGCCGCTGGTAGGAGGTCGAAGGGTGTCGGCGAGGGCGTCCAGCTAGCGCCAGTGGCGGGTGTTGTTGCGTTCTTCCCGGATAGTGCGCCGACCGCTCGGCTGAGTTCGCCGACTTCCCCGAAGAGCTTGAGGCATTGATCGACGGCTGACCGGTCTTGGAAGCCCCGTTCGACCTCAAGCTTGTGCGCTCCAGGTACTTGTCCAGGTGCTCCTTCTTGTACGGGTACGCCTCCCACAGTTGCCGGGCTGTCTGCTCGTGGAGGTTCCCGAACGGGACGATGCATTCGGGTTGCTGCCAGACCGGGGAGGCGACGGCGCGGCCGTCGGGCTCGATGAGGATCGCGTGTCCGGCACGGGCGGCTGAGAACCCTTACTTGCAGAGCTTCTCGGTGGCGGTGCCGGTTTCCAGGTGGCGCGGCGAGGCGCTGGGGCTGGGGGACGGGGCCACGTCGACATCCTCGGCCCCCTTCCAGTCGGCTCCGACCATGACCTGAACCCGGGAGCCCAGTGAGGGGATCTTCTTCAGGCGGGCGCCGGGGATGGCGGCGGCCAGCGTCTTGGCCTCCTCCGCCCGGGACGGCCCGTACTGGATCGTGGTCTCCTGGAGGCCGCGGCGGGCGACGCCGGGGACGACCGTGGCGCGGAAGCCGATCCGGCGCAGCTCGCCGCCCGCCCGGGTGGCCAGGCCCGGAGTGCCGATCGCGTTCAGCACGCTGACCCGCACGTCCTCGGGCGGGACCGTGGGACCCGCGGGCTTGGTCGGGGACGGTGGGGCCGGGGACGGTGTGCCGGAGCCGACCGGCCGGTCCCGCCTGATCTTGTCGAAGAGCTCGCCGGCCTGCCGCTGGTCCCACAGGACGGTGGACTGCGGCGAGGTGGTGTTCCACAGCGTCGCGGGATGGTCGCTGTTGGCCAGCGGCACCTTGGCGAAGGTGAGGTTGTCGGTGGACAGGTTCTTCATCTGCTCGGCGAGTTCGGGCAGGTCTTCGGCGAGTTCCTTGTCCACGCGCAGGGACTTGAGCGCGGCGTTGAGGAACCTGGTGGACTTGCGCGGGTCGCTGAGGGTCCTGGTGCTGAGGGCCTGCTTCATCATCGAGGCGATGAACTGCTGCTGCCGGTCGATGCGTCCCAGGTCGCTGCCGTCGGTCAGGCTGTAGCGGGCGCGGGCGAAGCCGAGCGCCTTCAGGCCGTCCACATGCGACTTGCCGGCGGGCAGGACGAGCCCGCTCTTGGTGTCGTTGATGGGCCGTTCGGTGCAGACGTCCACGCCGCCGAGCGCGTCGACCATGCTGACGAAGCCATAGAAGTTGACCTCGACGTAGTGGTCGATGGACACCCCGGTGGCCTGCTTGATCGTTTCGACCGTGAGGTCGGGCCCGCCGAACTGGTAGGCCCAGGTCAGCTTGCCGGGGCGGGACGGGATTCGCGCGCCCTTGGCCCCCTCGGACCCGTTCGACCGGTGCGCGGGGATCGTCACCAGCGAGTCGCGGGGCAGGTTGACGATGGTGACCCGGTCGTGGTCGCGCGAGATGTGCAGCAGCATCATGGTGTCGGAGCGTTCGCCGGGCTCGTGGCCCAGCTTGGCGGCCCGCTGCTGCTCGCGGGTGAGCCCGTCACGCCGGTCCACGCCCGCGACCAGCACGGTCAGGGGGCCCTTGGGCCCGCCGCCGTCCAGCCCGCCGACGCTGATGCTGTCGATCATCCCGGTCACGTAGTTCTGGAACGCCCAGGCCCCGCCCGAGGTCGCCAGCACCATCGCCGAGATGGCGCCGGTGAGCATCAGGAACCGGCGCTGCCTGCGGGCGGCCAGCGCCGCGCGGCGGCTCAGCCCCGGACCGGGACGGCGGGGACCGCGCGGGCCCTCCACCGCGACCCGGGGAGCGGGCATCCCGTCGACGGTGACGCCCTCGATGTCCTCCTCGTCGTCACCGCCCGCGCCGCCCAGCCCGTCGTCCCGTGGACGGAAGTAGCGCTCCATCGGGTCGGGGTCGCCGCCCGCCCGCCTGGGCCCTTCTGCCATGCTGGCCGCCGCCTCCCGGGAAACAACAGTGACGCGAGTGTTCCCACTCTAAAGTGGGGGCTCGCCGTCCGTTCGGTTCCTGGGCTTCGTGTCCTTGCAGTAACGTGGCGCCGTTCCGCAATCCTCTCCCCGGACGGCCGGGCGGTTAGAGCTCGACATGAACGAACGAGAGAAGGCCCCGCGACCCGACATGAACCCCTCTGCCTCTTCCTCTTCACGCGCCCACGCCAGCGCGCAGGGCGACCCAGGGCAAGCCGTGGGCGACCGGACGTGGCCCGCGGTGTCGGTGGTGATGCCGGTTCTGAACGAGGAACGGCATCTGACCGAAGCCGTCCGGCGCATCCTGGGGCAGGTCTACCCGGGCGAGCTGGAGCTGGTGCTGGCGGTCGGGCCGTCCCGTGACCGCACGGAGGAGATCGCCCGGAGGCTGGCCGCCGAGGACCAGCGGATCATCGTGGTGCCCAACCCCACCGGGCGCACCCCGCAGGGCCTCAACATCGCGATCAAGGCGTCCCAGTACTCGATCATCGTCCGGGTGGACGGGCACTCGCTGCTGCCCGACGACTACATCAGGGCCGCGGTGGAGACGATGGAGGAGACCGGCGCCGACAACGTGGGCGGGATCATGGCGGCCGAGGGCGTCACCCCGTTCGAGCAGGCGGTGGCCCGCGCCATGACCTCCAAGATCGGGGTGGGCAACGCCCGGTTCCACACCGGCGGCGAGGCGGGCGAGGTGGAGACCGTCTACCTGGGCACGTTCCGGCGCAGCGCGCTGGAGCGGGTCGGCGGGTACGACGAGACCTTCGTCCGTGCCCAGGACTGGGAGATGAACCACCGGATCCGGCAGACCGGCGGAACGATCTACTTCACCCCGCGGATGCGGGTGACCTACCGGCCGCGTCCCAACCTGCGGGCGCTCGCCAAGCAGTACTTCCACACCGGGCGCTGGCGGCGCGTGGTTGGCCGCGAGCATCAGGGCACGCTGAACTTCCGCTACCTGGCGCCGCCGATCGCGGTGGTGGCGATCGTGGCGGGCGTGGTCGCCGGGGCGTTCGGGTTCTGGCCCGGGTGGATCATCCCGGGCGCGTACGCGGCGGGCATCGTGATCGGCGCGGCCGTGGAGGGCCGGGGCCTGCCGCCTTCGGCGTGGGCGCGGCTGCCGCTGGTGTTCGCGACCATGCACCTGTCGTGGGGCGTCGGCTTCCTCACCAGCCCGCCGGGGCTCGGCCAGCCCAGCCCGGCCAAGAGCTGACCGGCGGCGAGGCGGGGCCGCCGCCGTATCCACGAGATCGGCACTGCCGCCGGCCGGCGCCCGGCGGTACCGTGGACGGTATCGGCCGTCCGGCGGTAAGGGGTCATCATGTCCAACGGCGCTCGCCACGGCATCGGCGTACTGGTCGGGTTGGTCGTCACCCCGGTGGTCGCGTTCTGCGTGTTCTACGGGGTCAGCCGAGTGGCGACCTTGTTCCGGGTGCTGGCCCTGGAGGGGAGATGGTCGGACCGGCTGATCGCGTTGGCGGTGCTGGTGATCGCTGCGGCGCTGCTGGGGCTGGTCATGGGCTCGCGGCTGTCACCGGTCGCGTCGCTGGTCCCCGGGGTGGTCTTCACGGCGTTCGGGCTGCTGTGGCTGCTGGTGCCGAATTTCGCCGGGAAGCACACGGGGGACATGCTGCCGAGGTCGCTCGACTTCGGCTACGGGGTCGTCGCCCCGTACGGGATCCTGCTGCTTCTCGGGGTCGCGCTGCTGGTGGCCTCGATGTCGCCGTCGCGCTGGCGGGTGGCGGGAGCGTCTCCCGCGCGGTCCCGGTACGGGATGCCTCCCGCTCCGATGGGGCCGGGCGGCGCCGCTCCACCGCCCGTACCCGCTGGTCAGTACCAGCCGGCCCCTTCGCCCTATGCGCCGGGCCCGGCCGTACCGCCGCCCTCATCGCCCCCGGGCGCCTCGGGCCCTCCGCAGCCGCCGTCCGACGCCGGTTCTCCCCAGCCTCCGCCGCCCGCCCCTGAACCCGCCCCCGGGCCGCCGCGTCAAGGGGGCGGCGAGCAGCGGCAGGAGGCCGGGGAGTGGACGCGGATGTACGGCGGTGACGACCTGCGCCCCGGCCAGGGCGGCTAGACCGGCTCGGCCTCGGCTCGCTTCTCGTTGAGGGCGTGCACGACTCCGGGGACGTCGTTCACCACCATCGCGTCGAAGCCCGCCTCGGCGTACACGGTGGCGTCCTCGGCCTTGGGGCACCAGACCAGTACTTCGAGCCCCGCGCGGTGCGCCACGTCCACGCTGTGCGACAGGGGACGCAGCCGCGTGTCGGGGTGCTCGATCCCCAGCGACCCGGTGTGCAGCCCGACGGCCTGCAACCCCAGGCCCGCGGCGGACGGGATGGCGTGCCACAGGGGGAAGCGCAGCCAGGTCAGCAGCCCCAGCGGGACGCCCGGCAGGTTCTCGCGCAGGTACGTGAGCAGTGAGGCGTCGAACGAGGTGACCAGCAGCGGGCGGCGCCGCGCCTCCCGCCGCAGGATGGGCACCAGCAGGGCTCCGGTGCGCCGGGACGGCGGGTCCACCGCGTCCTCAAGGATGGTCTTGACGTCCACGTCCACCGGGACCTCCGGCGGCAGCGCGTCGAACACCTCGGCGAGCAGCGGCAGCCCGCTGGCCGCCGCGCGCGTGTCGACGATGAACGCGCCGTCGGCGGTGGTGGGGTCGTGTCGCAGCACCAGCGCGTCGTCGGCGGTGCGGGTGACGTCGATCTCGATCCAGGACGCGCCCGCCGCGAGCGCGGCCAGCAGCGAGGGGACGGTGTTCTCGGCGACGGTGCCGGTGCCTCCGGGCACGGCCAGGTCGCCGGAGCCCAGTCCGCGGTGCCCGATCACGGCGGGCCGGTCGTCGAAGATCACGTGTTGTCCTCCGGGGGGTCGACGGGGGAGCCGGTCAGCGGGTCGGTGGGCGTGCCGCCCGCCAGATGCTCGGCCAGGACGAAGTCGAGGGGATGGGTGACCTTGAGGTTGCGCTCGCTGCCCTCCACCACCTTGATCGGCACGTCCGGCAGATAGCGGTGGACGATGCCGCAGTCGTCGGTGGCGACCAGGTCCGGGTCGGCCAGCGCCACGTCGTACGCGGAGCGCAGGACGCCGAGGTGGAAGCCCTGCGGGGTCTGGAACCGCACCAGCGACGCGCGCGGCGGCATGCTCGCGACGAGGCCGTCCTCGACGGCGACGACGGTGTCGGAGCACGGCACGCCGACCGCGACGGCCGGGTGCCCGTCGAGCGCGTCCAGCACCCGGCCGATCAGCCCGGCGTCCACGAAGGGGCGGGCCGCGTCATGGAACAGGACGCGGGTGTCGGAGCCGTGGCCCGCCAGGGCCCCCAGCGCCGCCGCCGTGGACCCGGTGCGCGTCTCACCGCCCTCGATCACTCCCGTCACCTTACGGAACGGGGTGGCCAGCGCGGCGGCCGTGCGCAGATGGCCCGGGGCCATCACCACCAGCACCTCGCCGACGTCCGGGTGCTCGTCGAACGCCGCGATCGCGTGCGCCAGGATGGGGCGCCCGCCGACCTCGACGAGCTGCTTGGGCACCGGCGACCCGGCGCGGCGGCCGACACCGCCGGCCAATACCACTGCGACCGTCCGTCTCTCCATGCACCGTCCCGTCGCGTATTGTGATCGGCGTGTCGCACTGTGCAGTGTTCGCTGGTCCCCCGGCGCGCCGGATGCCCGGCCGGAGGGATCGATGACCGTAGCCGTGATCCTCGCGACCGGACGGGCACTCGGCGCGCCCGGGACGGACCCGCCCGCGCACCTGGCCCGGTTGCGCGACCGGCTCGCAACGGTCAACGTACCGGACGTCCATGTGATCGGACGTCCGGGAGCGGGTGTGGCCTCCGGGGCCGTGGTGGCGCCGGGGGCGGGCGCCGGCTCGGCGATCGTGTCCCCGGACGTGGCCGGAGACCTGCGGAGGATCGCGCAGCTCGCGCGGCGTGCCGACGTGCCCGTGGTGATCCTGCCCGCCGACCTGCTGGTGAGCGCGGGACTGCTGGACCGGTTCGTGAACGGCACCGCGGCCCCGCTGGCGGCGGTGACCGTGCCCCCCGGTGAGGCGGGCCCGTCGGGGACGGCCTCGGCCCGGGTGCGGAGGGGACGTGTCGTCCAGGTGGGCCTGGTCCCGAAGGTCAACGCGGCGTTCCCAGGGGTCCTGCGGTTCGACGCGTCCGAAGGGCATGCGATCGCGGAGCTGGCGGAGAGCCTCGCCGATCTGGCGGGGCCGGGCACGGAGGGCGACGCCGCCGGGCTGCTGCTGGCGGGGCTGGTGCGGCTGGGCAGGCCGGTCGCCGTCCATCCGGCCAGGGCCGCCAAGGGCGGGGTCTGCCGCCGCGTCGCCGGTGACGAGCCCGGCGGCGCCGCGCTGAGGGAGGCCCGCGTCGCGCTGGAGGCCGCGGATGCCGGGTACGAGGACGACCGGCGGCTGGCGGCGGCGGTCAAGGCCGACGATGGCTTCTTCTCCACGTTCGCGGTCAGTTCCTACAGTCCGCGCCTCGTCCGCTGGCTCGCAGGGCGTCAGGTCACCCCCACCACGGTCACGGTCGTGTCCTCGGTGTTCGCGCTGCTGGCGGCGCTGTGGTTCAGCGCGGGCACCCGCCCCGGGATGGTCACCGGCGCGCTGCTGCTCTACCTCGCCTTCGTCCTGGACGTGGTGGACGGGCAGCTCGCCCGCTACACCGGGCGCTGCACCGAGTTCGGGGCACGGCTGGGCCTGATCTGCGGCCAGGGCAAGGAGTACGTGGTCTACCTGGGCCTTGCCTTCGGGTCGGCCGCGGCCACCGGGGGCGGCGGGGACGCGTGGGCCCTCGCGGTGGCGGTGCTGATCCTCCAGGCGGTGCGGCACGTGACCGACGCCTCCTACGAGGCGCGCACCCGCCCGCCGCACGTGCCGCTCCAGCGGACACCGGTCAACCTGGAGCGCGCGCTCATGGCCAATCTGGAACGGGCGCTCATCGCCAAGCCGGACGGCCGCCTGAGCCGGTCGCGTGCCCTGTACTGGGCCAGGAAGGCATGGGCGCTGCCGGTCGGGGAGCGGGTCGCGCTGATCGCCGTGACCGCCGCCCTCTTCGACGCCCGCGCGACCTTCCTCGCGCTGCTCACCTGGGGCGTGATCGCCACCGTCACCACCCTGGCCGGGCGGATCCGGCGGGTGTCCGCAAGCCGCACGGCATGACGACTCCCGGACGGCTCCAGGCGTACCGGGACGACGGGGCCATCTCGCTGATGCTCGGCCGGCTGGCGGGCGGGTACGTGGCGCCGCTGCACGGGTTCGCGGTCGCGATGGCCGTCGCCGGGGTCCTGCTGGCCGCCCGGGTCGGGGAGCAGCGGACGTTGGGGCTGTTCGCACCCGTCGTCGCGTTGCTGCTGACCGGACCGTCCGCAGGGCATCCCCACGACGGCAGGATCGACTGGCTTGTCCCACCGGGTATCCGCGCGATCGAGTATGGTTACCTCGCCGCGCTGGGGTTCGCGCAGGACGTGGCGGCACCGCTCGTTTTCGTGCTGATAGCGGTCCTGGCGTACCACCACCACGACATCGTGTACCGCGCCCGGCAGGGGCACCGGCCATCGGCCCGGTTCCCGGTGCTGCGCCCCGGGCTGGGATGGGACGGCCGGATGCTGCTCGTGGCCTTCGCGGGGCTGTCCGGCCTGCTCCCGTTCGCCTATGCGACGCTCGCGGTCTACCTTGGCGTGACGCTCGTTCTCGGCGGCGTCCCATCGCGGGCGCCGTCCGCGGAGGGCGTCCGCGCGGGGACGCGGGGCGGTGTGACACTCGACCTGGAGGAAGAGGAAGCATGATCGGTATGGTGCTGGCGGCGGGCGCGGGCCGGAGGCTGCGGCCGTACACCGACACGCTCCCCAAGGCCCTGGTCCCGGTCGACGGCGACACCACGATCCTGGACATCGCCCTGGGCAACCTGGCCGAGGTGAGCCTGACCGACATCGTGATCGTCGTCGGCTACCGCGCCGAGGCGGTCGAGCGGCGCACCGCCGAGCTCGAACGCCGCTACGGGGTGTCGATCACCCTCGTCCACAACGACAAGGCCGAGGAGTGGAACAACGCCTACTCCCTGTGGCTGGCCCGTGAGCACTTCTCCAAGGGCGTTCTCATGGTCAACGGCGACACGGTCCATCCGGTCGGCGTGGAGAAGACGCTACTCGCGGGCCGTGGACCGGACATCCTGCTCGCGGTGGACAACGTGAAAACGCTCGCCGACGAGGAGATGAAGGTCACCCTCGACGAGCGGGGGCGGCTGCGGCGGATCACCAAGAAGATGGACCCGTCCTCCGCCTACGGCGAGTACATCGGCGCCACCCTGATCGAGCCCGCCGTCGCCGGGCCGCTCGCCGACGCGCTCAAGGCCACCTGGGAACGCGACCCGGACCTCTACTACGAGGACGGGTACCAGGAGCTGGTCGACAGGGGCGGGGAGATCGCCGTCGCCCCGATCGGCGCGGTCGACTGGGTCGAGGTCGACGACCACGACGACCTGGAGAAGGCGCGCGCCATCGCCAAGACCTACTGATCGCCGAGACCCGCCGAAGGAACAGCCGAAGCCGGACACGCACAGCCCCCGCCACAACGGCCGTAGGACCAGATCGGCCGCACCAGAGCGGACGTCCCGACCGACGATCCGAGCGAGGAAGTCCCCGATGCCCCTGCTGACCCGGATGCTGACCGCCCCGCTGTCCATCGATGTCAGGCGCGGGGCCGTCGCGTCCCTGGGCGACCTGCTCGCGGACCGGCGGATCGCCACCGAGGGCCGGGTGGCCATCGCGGTGGGGCGCGGCCAGGGCGACCAGATCGCCGACCATGTCCGCCCGTCGCTGACGGACTGCGAGGTGTTCCAGGTCGACGGCGGCACGGTGGAGGCCGCGGTCTCCCTGGGCTCCAAGCTGCGGGGCGGGTCGTACGAGGCCGTGGTCGGCATCGGCGGCGGCCGCACCATCGACGCCACCAAGTACGCGGCGACGCTCGCGGGCATCCCGATGGTGTCGGTGGCCACCAACCTGTCCCATGACGGCATCTGCTCTCCGGTCGCCTCGCTCACGCACGACAAGGGCAAGGGCTCCTTCGGCGTGGTGATGCCGCTGGCGATGGTGGTCGACCTCGACTACGTGCGGGCCGCGCCCGTCCGGCTGGTCCGGGCCGGGATCGGGGACGTGGTGAGCAACTTCTCCGCGGTGGACGACTGGATACTGGCCGCCGACGAGTGCGGCGAGCCGGTGGACCGGATGGCCTTGACCGTGGCGCGCACCGCCGCCGAGGCGCTGCTGCACCAGCCCGGGTCGGTCGAGTCCGACCGTTTCCTGACCGTGCTGGCCGAGGGGCTGGTGCTGTCGGGCATGGCGATGGCGTTCGCCGGCTCGTCCCGCCCGTCCAGTGGCGGCGACCACGAGATCCTGCACGCGATCGACCAGATGTTCCCCGGCACCGCCAACCACGGCGAGCTGGCCGGGATCGGCGCCGCGTTCTGCTACCAGCTACGCGCCGTTCACTTGGGGACGGGCGCGGACCGGCTGGAGGAGATCGTCTCCTGCCTGAGGCGGCACGGCATGCCGGTGCTGCCGTCCGAGGTGGGCTTGACCGTCGAACAGTTCGCGGATGCCGTTCACTATGCCCCGCGGACCCGGCCGGGCCGCTATACGATCTTGGAGCATCTCGGTCTCGACCGGGACGCGATCCTCAAGGCGGTGGAAGAGTATGTCCAAGCCCATGGCGACTGACCTGCCCGAGACGCCGCCGGTCGGGGACGGGCGGCCGTCCCGCAAGGCGGCCACCGTCGCCGATGTGCGGCGCTGGGGTCAGCCCCCCGGCCTGAAGGACCGGCGCAACGAGGAGCACTGGGCGGGCCGCCTCTACATGAGGGATCTGTCGCCGTACGTGGCCTGGCTGGCGATGCGGTTCGGGTTCAGCCCCAACCAGCTCACCTACATGATGATGGCCTGCGGCGTGGCCGCCGGGCTGGTGGTCTCGCTGCCCGCCACCGGCACCGGCGCGTTGTGGACCGCTCTCGGCGGCGCGCTGCTGATCCAGCTCTACCTGCTGCTGGACTGCGTGGACGGCGAGGTGGCCCGCTACCTGCGGCAGACCTCGGTGACCGGTGTCTTCCTGGACCGTATCGGCCACTACCTCTCCGAGGTGTCGCTGCTGGTCGGGCTCGGTCTCGCCGCGCAGGGCGGCTGGGCCACCGGCGGCTACGCCGAGCTGGGCCTGGTCGCCGCGCTGGGCGCCGCGCTGATCAAGGCGGAGACCGACAACGTGGTGGTGGCACGCGCCAAGTCGGGCCTGCCCGCCGACCCGGCCGGCGGGGAGCGCGCGCTGCGGCCCCGTTCCACCGGTATCGCGCTGGCCCGGCAGGCGGCGTCCATGCTGCGCTTCCACCGCATCATCGGCGCGGTCGAGCTGTCCCTGCTGATCCTGGCCGCCGCGCTGGTGGACGTGCTGCTCGGCACCGAGACCCCGGCGGCCATCCGCGTCCTGACCGTCGCCGTCGCGGTGGTCGCCGTCGCGCAGACCCTGCTGCACCTGGTGAGCATCCTCGCCTCGCGGAGACTGAAGTGAGCTGGACGGGAGCCCTGTGAGCCTGGACGAAGAATTCGCCGCCCCCGCCGTGGACGCGGGCGTTCCGCTCTCGGTCGTGGTGCTCACCATGGGCAACCGGCCGAAGGAGCTCGCGCGCGCCGTGCGCAGCGCCCTCGACCAGGAGCACGTCGACATCGAGGTCGTCCTGGTGGGCAACGGCGTCCCGGGGGACTGGACGCCCGGCGAGGACGAGGTCTTCGACGACAAGCGGGTGGTGATCGTCCGGCTGCCGCGCAACGTGGGCATCCCGGCGGGGCGCAACAGGGGCGTCGCCGAGGCCGGCGGCGAGGTGATCCTCTTCCTGGACGACGACGGCTGGTACCGCTCCAACCGGCTCGGCGCCTACCTGCGGGACCGGTTCACGGCCGACCCGGCGCTGGGCGTCGTCTCGTTCCGGGTCCGCGACCCCGAGGGCGGGCGCGGCGAGCGGCGGCACGTCCCCCGGCTGCGAGCCGGTGACCCGGAGCGCTCCTCCGAGGTCACCACCTTCCTCGGCGGCGCCTGCGCGATCCGGCGGGCCGCCTTCGAGGCCGGTGGCGGGCTGCCGGAGGACTTCTTCTACGCCCACGAGGAGACCGACCTGGCCTGGCAGATCCTCGACGCCGGGTACCGGATCGTGTACGACGCGTCCGCCGTGATGTTCCACCCGGCGGTGCTGCCGACCCGCCACGACATGTTCTACCGCTACAACGCGCGCAACCGCGTGTGGCTGGCGCGCCGGAACCTCCCGTGGCCGATCGGGCTCACCTACCTGGCCGTGTGGGTGGCCATGACCGTGCTGAGGGAGCGCAGGCCCGCCGCTCTGCGCCCCTGGTTCAAGGGCTTCGCCGAGGGCTGGCGCAAGCCCGCGGGCCGGCGCCGTCCCATCTCCTGGCGCACCGCCTGGCGGATGACCCGCACCGGCCGCCCTCCCATCATCTAGGTCATCCGGGCAGGTACGTCCAGGCGGTCAGCCGGCTCTCCTTCACCGTGACCTGGGCGCGGATGTAGGCGGCCGGGTCGACCGGTGCGGGCGCGTGCCGGACGACGCTGTCGTAGACCTGGTCGGACACCACGAACCCCAGCGGCGCGGACGAGCCGTTGAGCCTGGTCTTGAGCGCGGGCGCCTCCAGCAGGCGCGCGGCCCGGATGATCGCGTACCCGTTGACGCCGTGCCGGTCGGCGGTGACGGGACCGACGTCCAGGGCGGCGCGCAGCCGGATCCGCACCGGCTCGCGCGCTCCCCGGTTGTGCCGTGCCAGCGCGGCCGACAGCCGTCCGATCAGCGGGTGGACGATCAGACCGGCCGGGATCCCGGCGGGCACGACGATCAGGGCCCCGTCGCCGCGGTCCTCGTGGTGGCAGGCGCCCCAGGGGACGCCCGACCGCTCGAACGCCTCCTCCAGCAGGACGTACAGGACCCGCCTGATCTCCCGCCGGTCCTGGTCGTTGCGGTGCGGGGCCGAGAACCCGGCGACGTCGACGAAGAGGACGGCGCAGTGCTGCCCCGCGAGCGGCGGCACCGGGGCGCCGGGCGGCCTGGTCGAGCGGGTCAGCCGGTCGTAGATCTGGCGTTCCAGCACGGCCACGACGCGGGGGTGGTCGTTGAGGAAGGCGTTGAACACGGCGGCGGACGAGGTCATCACCCGCATCGGGGTCAGCGCGGTCACGGTGGCGGAGCGCTCCCGCACGAGCAGCATGGCCCGTTCGCCGACGATGTCGCCGGGCCCCCGCCGGGCGATCTCCCGGTCGTCGCCCGCGACGCCGGTGGACACCCTCGCCTGCCCGGAGCGGATGATGATGACCCGGTCGGCCTGCTGGTCCTTGCGCCACAGGACGGTGCCCTGGGCGTAGTCCTCGCGTCCCATCAGCTCGTCGAGGGCGCCGCGCTCGGCGGGGGTCAGCTCGCTCCAGAACGTGTGGGGCGGAACGAGGTCGAGCGCCGGGCCGCGCCGCCGTCCGTCCTGTAGGGGAGTGTTCGGCGTCTTCTTGGCGGGCGCGGCGGGTGCGGGCATGGCAGGCGGTCGCTCAGCACTGGCTTGTACGGCACGGGGTTGCTCGATGCTCGGGGCCGCTGCATGTGGGGGCATGCGAGGTGGCATGGTGCGCAGCAGGGTCGCCAGGGTCGTCGTGAACGCCGTCGTGCCGAACTCCATGAGCTCGCGGACGTCCGAGGGTGACCGCGCCGTCTGGATGCCGCACCTGGCCAGCCCCAGCAGCATGATCGTGCAGCCCACGATGGGGATGGCGGCCAGGAGGACCAGGCTGAGGACGACCAGCACGGCCAGTCCCGGGGCGGCCGCCACGGCGACGGCGGCGCCCCCGGCGCAGGCCACGACGGTGCCCGGTGCGCCGCCGCGACGGCGGTTCCGTTCGCGGCCGAAGCGAGGTTCCCGTCCCATGCTCCGTACGGTATGACATCGCGCATACGATGTACATATGATTGATGTACGGATTAGGAAGATATGAGGATGACATGTGTACGACATGCCACATTCGGGTATGCCGTCACCGGGTTGACGTTGACCCCTAGGCGTCATTGGTGCACACTGTGTGCATACGATGGGCGGCCAGTGGGCATACGACAAGGACCGGCGGCGTCGCCGCGCCCCGATGAAGGAGACCCGTGATGAGCAAGGGCGAATCACCCCTGGTCGACAGCCCGCAGGAGGGGCGCCATGGTGACCCCCCGGCCGCCAAGGAGCGCATCACGGTCAATCTCACCGCCAGGGGCGCGAGCGCCCTGGCCGACCTGGTGAAGCGAACGGGCGACTCCAAGACCGACGTGATCAACCGTGCGCTGGCCCTCTACGGCTTCTTCGAGTCGGTCATGGACGAGGGAGGCGCGGTGTTCGTGCGCAGGGCCGAGTCCGATGAGCCGGAGCGGGTGCACTTTCTCTGAGCGGCGCGGCCGCGTCCTCCCCTCCGTGCGGACCGCTGCCGTTCTCTGACGGGGGATCGGTCTCGAAGGGGACCCGGCGGCTCAGGCGGGCGTTCCGGACGTCCTTCTGGAACAGCGCGCCCGCGGGATAGCCGGGGATGCCCGCCGACTGCCGCACCAGCCGGAACCCCTGCTTCCGGTAGTAGCGGTGCAGGGCGTGGTTGTCCGCCCAGACGTCGATCCTGATCCACCGCGCGAGATGCCTCCTGCGCGCCCGGACCCCGGCCCAGTCCAGGAGGTGCGCTCCGATGCCGAGGCCGGCGTGCTTGCGGTGGACGACGAGCCGGTGCAGGTACAGGGCGGGTTCCTCGCGCTCCTGTGCGGTCCACAGCAGGTCGTCGGGCTCGGGGGTGAGGGTGATGGTGGCCATGGGCGTCGATCCGTCCCATAAGAGCCAGGTCTCACCCGCGCTCAGCGAGTCGTGAACGCGGCGGTCGCGTTCCTCGCGGTCGGGCCACGGGTGCTGCCACTGGGTGGTGCCCTTCGTGCGCAGCCAGGCGGCGGCGTTCTCGATGAGGCCGAGCACGGAGGGCAGGTCGTCGGGTGAGGCCAGGCGAAGCCGAAAGCTCGCTCCCACGTTCGATCCTGTTCGCGGCGGCAAACCAGACGGTCGCGGATGGCCGCGGTGAGCGATCCATCCCTGCGTGGTGGTTAAGGGCAGATAATCACCGTAACGCACCGGACGCCGGGTTCATGGAAGCGAAATGTTCTCGCGCGGGACCTTCTCCGCGCGGGGCCGTGCTCGCGCAGGCCGGCCGCCGTGCCTCCCAGCGGGGTTCGGCACGGCGGCGTCGTAGGCCGGTCCGGCCGATCAGTTGGAGTAGGCCGCGCGCACCATGGCGTCGAACGCCTCGGGCGCGTCCCGGTGGTCCCTGAGCTTGCGGTACGGCCGGGTGAACGCGCCCGCGCCGACGCCGAGGGCGACCGTCTCCGGCGCCGGCAGAACCTCCTCGCCCAGGTAGCCCTCCCCGTCCAGCCGGGTGCGCTCACCCTGGCGGCCGCTCACGAACCGGCCGGACCGCCAGCCGGTCTCCTCGTCCCAGACCAGGGCGAGGTGCTCGCCCTGGACCCGGCACACGATGGTGGCGTCGCGCGGGTCGGACGGGTCGAGCCAGCTTCGCTCCAGCTCCACTCCCTGCGCCCGCAGGGCCTGGACGGTGGCGCTGACGTATGGCCGGAGCAGGTCGAGGGCTGGGTCCTCGTGCCGAGCGGGCATGCTCTTGTCTGACATCGGGTCTCCATCTAGTGAGAACGGGCGACTCGCGAGGGGCCGCCCAGTTTGTGGAAAACGTAGGTACGACGGACCGCGGCGAGGACGCCGAGGAGATCGTGACGCGGCCGGGCGAACCGGCCGAAGCGAAACCCGGCGGGACCGGAACGGCACACCCCCGGGAACGGGAGTTTCTCCCGAGAAAGGGTCGGCCGAAACTAGAGATCATGAACGCCGTTGTCCAAGAATCCTCCAGTTCATATGGCCTGCCTCGACTACCGCGACTCGTCGACCGGTAGGCGCGCCTCGATGATGAACTCGTTGCGGTCCGTGGGATAGACGGTCAGCGTGTATCGGCAGGGACGGTCGGTGGTGTCGTACGCCGTCCGCCGGTGCACGAAGACCCAGACGCTGCCTTCGGCCGGTAGGTCGAAGAAGGACCGTTCTTCGTCCTCGGGCGGTCGCACCGAGAGGAAGTCCTTGTAGCGCGCCTGCTGGATGCCCAGGGCGTCTTTCAGGTAGGCCATCGTCCCCTGCTCGATGTCCACGGCGTTCATCAGCTCGACGGCGCCGCGCCGGACGAAGGAGAACGGATAGTAGGACGTCTGCATCGACCAGGGGACGGGGTTGCCGGCCTCGTTGGTGATGTAGCGACGCTGGTGACGGCCGATGAGCTGTTCGCCCTCCGGGACGTCCAGCGCCTTGCTCATGAGCGCGTCGGCCGGCTTGATCAGGACGTCGGGCGTGGACGTGCTGGCCCTGCGGTGCTGCTTGCCGGCCTCGACGACCCAGGCTTGGCCCTCGCCGCCGCTGAAGCCGGTGTCCTCCTCGGGAGTGAGGGTGATCCGGAACTTCTCCGGCGGCTTGACGACGAAGTTGCCGCGCCCCTGGCGGGACTCCAGCAGGCGCAGGACCCTGAGCCGGCTGATCGCCTCGCGCACGGTGTTGCGCGCGGCGTCGTACTCCTCCATCAGGGCCTTCTCGGTCTTGATCTGCTGACCCGGAATGAGCAGGCCCTCCTCGATCTGCCGTTGCAGGTCGTTGGCGATCTCCTCATAGCGCGCCGGCATGCTGCCTCCTTGATCCCCAGTGGCCTGTAAGGCGATCAGGACACCCCACCCGATCGAGGCGACTGATGGAGATGTTCATGATCTCGGGTTTAAGAGAGTTTTGTCCGGGTTATCTCCTAAGTGGTTGGGATGACTGGGATGGCTTGACCCCTCTAGATGAGCCTACCCGGTCAGGACAGCCGAAACACTGGTACGAGGCAGAACAGTAGTACGAGATAGGCGAGTCAGGCCATCAGACTCGGTCAACGCGTCCATTTCGATACAAAGTCCCGAACGGGACGGAGAAAGAGGAGGTCAGAGCGTTGATCAGCAGGACGAGCCGCGGTGCCGAGGAGCCCGCCCGGGTATCGGAGGGGGCCTCGTGCCCGCCGGCCGCCGGGCGCCCCGCGCACCGGCCGATCCGGTAATGATGACCGCCCCGCCGGACGGGGCCGTGCCGTGGCGCGCCGGGGGCCGCCGCGGACCCGGAACCGGGCGGGGCGCCGAGCCAAGGGAGCGTCTCGTGAAATCCCGGGTGATCACTCACCACGACGATCTGAGCTGGCAGGAACCGACCGAACGCGCCGATCCGGTCATCCTCACGGAGCCCGCGGGGGCGGAGCTGTGGGGTGGAACGGCGCACGCCGAGGCGGGCCGTCCGGAGCCGGCCGTGCCCGGCCGCCCCGACGCCGGCGGGGACACGGAGGGCGGGGACGGCTGAACCGGGGGACCGGGACGGGCGGGAGCGCGCGATCTCGCCGTCCCGGGCGGGGCGTCAGCCGCCGGTGAGGGTGTCGTGCCAGCGGGGGTCGGCGGTGAGGACCGCGAGGTGCTGGGTGGCGCGGGAGACGGCCACGTAGAGGACGCGAAGGCCGCGGGGGGACTGGGCGGCGACCGTCTCGGGGGCCACGATCACGGCGGCGTCGAACTCCAGGCCCTTGGCCTCCAGGACGTCCAGCACCTGGACGCGGTCGGGGAAGCCGGCGGCGAGGCGGTCCCGGGCGGCGGGATCGCCGGCGGGGACGATCAGTCCGATCGTCCCCTCCACTCTTCGCAGCAGGTCCTCGACGGTCTCGCGGGCGGCCCTCTCGTGCTCGGGCTCGGGGACGACGCGGATCACCGGATCGATGCCCGAGGCGCGGACGGCGCGGGCGGGATGGGCGCCGGGCAGGGCCAGCGCGAGGACGCGCGCCGCGACGGCGGCGATCTCAGTGGAGTTGCGGTAGTTGGTGGTGAGCTCGTACTCGTAACGGGTGCGGCGCGGGGACGGCTTGCGGCGGCGCCCCCTGCGGCCGGACGAGGGCTCGGTGGCGCCCAGCGCCGCGTCCATCGCGGTACGGGCGGCGTCGAGGTCCTCCCAGGCGCTCTGGGCGGGGTCCTCGACGATCGTCCAGCCGGCCTGGCGGCCACGGCGGCCCAGCATGCGCCACTGCATGGGGGACAGGTCCTGGGCCTCGTCGACCACGATGTGGGCGTACTCGGGCCGCTCCTCGACCACGCCGTCGTCGACCCGGCGCGAGCGCTCCAGCCGTTCGATGGAGGTGGTCAGCTCCTGCATCTCCGGCTCCCAGGTCTCGTCCGCGACCTCCTCGCCGGTGAGGATGTTGACGCCGTCCACCACGAACGGGTCGTCCTCCCGCGGCTTGGGGCGGCGGCGGGACGGGCGAGGCGGCGCGCCGAGCAGGGCGTCGATCTCGTCCAGCAGCGCGACGTCCTGGTAGCTGAGGACCGGCTCCGCCTCCGGGCGCAGGGCCTGGGACCAGGCGGACGACAGCAGCCGCACGGCGTCCCGGTCCAGGTCGCGGCCCGCGGCGCGGCGCAGCCGCTCGGCGTCGCCGAGGGAGCGCAGCACGTCGATCGGGCGCCGCAGCGGCCACCACGCCACCAGGAAGTCGGTGAACGCGCGCTGCTCGCGGACCCGGGCGAGGAACTCGGCCCGCATGGCGTCGCCGCCGCCGTTGGAGCCGCCGCCCGCCGCGGGCCGGGTCTCCGGGCCGTCCAGGGGCTCCAGGCCGTCGGCGGCGAGCAGGGCGTTCCACACGCTCAGGTCGCCCTCGGCCGCGGTCGCCGCCGCCTCCGGCCCGCCCAGGTCGCGGAACGCGGCCCAGAGGGCGTCCAGGAGGGCCTCGGCGGCGCGCCCGCGGGCGGCGTTCACGCTGCCCCGGCTCCGGCGGTGCACGTCGTTGCGGATCTTGTCGAGGCGGGCGCGGTCAAGCCGCACCACCACGCCCTTGTAGACCACGCGCAGGTCGTCCGGCGCGCCCGGGACCTGGTCGGTGACCGCCCGCCGCAGCACCCGCGCCATCGTCTCCGAGCCCTTCAGCCGGGCCAGCTCGGGCGTGTCGTGGACGGTGCCGGTGACGCCCTCCACCAGGTCGCCCAGCGAGCGGAGCGTCGCCGAGCCCTCGCCGAGCGACGGCAGGACGCGCTCGATGTACGCGGTGAAGCGGCGGTTCGGGCCCACGACCAGGACGCCGCGCGAGCCGAACCGGCGGCGGTGCCGGAACAGCAGGTAGGCCACCCGGTGCAGGGCGACCGCGGTCTTGCCGGTGCCGGGCGCGCCGCGCACCAGGACCGTGCCGTCGGCGGGGGCGCGGATGACCTCGTCCTGCTCCCGCTGGATCGTCGCCACGATGTCGCGCATCGCGCCCTCGCGGGCGCGGGCGAGCGAGGCCAGGAACGCGCCGTCGCCGACCACGGTGAGCCGGTCGGCGGCGGCCGGGTCGAGCAGGTCGTCCTCCAGGTCGACCACGGTGTGCCCGCGCGAGTGCAGCACCCGGCGGCGGACGACGCCCCGGGGGTCCTCGGGGGTGGCGCGGTAGAAGTCCTCGGCGGCGGGGGCCCGCCAGTCGATCACCAGCGAGTCGTGGTCGGGGGTGCGGACGCCGATCCGGCCGATGTACCGGATCTCGCCGCCCGCGGGACCGGGCGGGAGCGCGCTCGTGGCGCCATCGCCGTTCGCCTCGGCGTTCACCTCGCTGCTCGCCTCGGCGCCGGTCTCGCTCGCGGGGCGTGGTGCCAGGTCGAGACGGCCGAACACCAAGCCGTCGTCGGCGACGTCCAGCGCCTTGGCGCGCAGCGCGGCCTGGTGCACCATCGCGTCGCGGTCCACCAGGGAGCCCTTCGTTCCGGCCTGCGACTGCCGGTAGCCCTCGCGGATCATGGCCTGGGCCTCGGCGCGCATCTCCTCCAGCCGCGCGTACGCCCGGTCGACGTAGCGCTGCTCGGCGGCGATCTCGCGATCCTTGACCGTGACCGGCCGACCCTTCACCTGGGACGACATGCAGGCGGCTCCCTAGCGTCACGACTTCCCGCGTGGGGGCGACGCCCGTCCCCCCGCTCCGTCCCGCGCCGCGGGTGCGCAGGGCGAAGAGACAGCTTATTCGGTCGGCGCCGGGTTCCCTGAAATCGTCCATCCCACCCATCCCGGGCGGGCCAGGCTCGGTCAGCGTTCGTTCAAGGCGGGCACCGCGAACATCGCCGCGGCCAGGGCGGCGTCCCGGACGGGGACCGGCATGTCATCCGGCGGCGCCGCGCCGCGTCGCCTTCGCGTCCGCGGCTCAGCGCAGGTGGGCGAACCGCTCCCGCCAGGCCGCGTACCAGGACGCGAACCAGGGGTGATCTTTCGCGAGCGGCAGGATGTAGGTGACGGTCTCGGCGAAATAGCGGCGCTGGAAATCGGGCGCGACCTGGTCGAGACGCTGCACGTTGCTCGCCCGGTCGGCCAGCTTCACGATGATGGCGTCGCGCGGGGCGTCCCGCAGCCGCCGCAGGTAGGCGGCCTTGGCCGCGCGCTTCGCCTGCCGTCCGGCGTTGCCCGCCGGGGGCTTGGTGACCCAGTCGACGAGTTCGGCGACCCTCGGCCCGAACCGCTCCTCCACGTCCCGGACGGTGGCGTCGGTGTCCTCGACCACGTCGTGCAGCAGCACGGCCGACAGGATCTCCGGGTCGGTCTCGCCCGCGCCCCGGACCAGCACCTCCAGCGCCTCCAGCAGGTGCTCGACGTACGGGACGCCGGTGGGGCGGCGCTGGTCCCCGTGCCATCGCTCGGCCGCGACCGCCGCCTTCTCCACCTCCTCCATTGTGGCGGCGTCGAGGTCCCCGCAGGCCTCAAGGTCGGCGCGTGCCTGTGGCCAGGTCCGCCAGCTGATGAAGATGTCGTCCACGGGATGCTCCGTCTCGGCCTGCCGACTCGCCCTATCGTGATCTCTCGCCGTCTCTCGCCGACCGTGTCGCGGGGGCACCCGCGTCAGGGCATGGTGGAGAGGTGTTGGCAGCAACGTACGTCACGCGGCTGTAGGCGGAGCGGAAACGGCAGGGAGGCGGCGCGGTCGTGGTCGGCGGTCGGCAGCGGTCCACGCAGGGCGCGAAGGCGGCCGGCAGAGGTCGCGTGGTGGTGGGGCTGCTCTGCGCTGCGCTGGCCGTGGTCGTCGGGGTCACGGTGGTGAGCCGGTACGTCCTGCAAGCCGAATGGTGGCAGGTGCGGCACCATGTCACCTCCGCGCCCGCCGTCCCGCAGTCCGCGATCGGGCCGCCGCCCGGCCCGCTGTCGGTGAGCTGGCAGAGGTCCGCGCCCGCCCGCGCCGGGGCGCTCTCCGGCTCCGGGGTGGCCTACCAGGTCGCGCAGGGCCAGGTGGTCACCGCCTCCGGACGCGGCCTTGAGGTGGCGGACGCGCGCACCGGCACCGACCGCTGGAGCTACCACCGCTCGGGCTGGACGATGGCCGGCTGGTCGGCCACCGGGTCCCGGCTGGTCGGCTATTTCGAGCGCACCGGGAACAGGGACGAGCGGCAGATGGTGGCGTTCGACGCGCTCTCCGGCGGGCTGATGTGGCGCCGGGACGACACCGAGCGCCCGGCGGCGGCCAGCCGCGCCACGCTGCGCTGGCCGGGCGGCTCCGGCGTCGTCACCACCACCGACGAGCGCCGCCGCACCCTGTACGGGCGGTCGGCCGACGACGGCTCCACCCGGTGGACGCTGAAGCTGCCCACGGGCTGCCGGCTGTTCGAGGACGCCTCGCACCCGGCCGACGGCGACGAGTCCCTGTCGGTGCTCGCGCTCGACTGCCCCGACCGCAGCCGCCTGCTGGCGGTCGAGCCCGGTTCGGGCCGGGTGCGCTGGGTCCGGTCGCTCGGCTCAGGCGAGTCGCCCGAGGTGCGCGTGCTGGAGGGCGTCACGGTCGCCGCCGACGGCACGGCCCTGCGCGCGTACGACAAGGACGGCACCCAGGTCGTGGTGTGGAACGGGGACGAGGTCTGCGGCGACGCCATGTGCCCCGCGGTCATCCACAAGGGCCACCTGGTCGTCGCCTACCGGCCCGACGACGCGCCCACAGGCACCGGCCGGATGGAGTCGGTCGAGGTGGCCTCCGGCCGCTCGGAATGGGCACGGGACGTCCCCTGGTACGCGGCCCTCACCGAGGCGGGCGGGCGGCTCTACGCGCTGCGTCCCAGGCTGGACTCCCGGTTGATGCCCGCGGGGATCGACGTGATCGAGCCCGCCGATGGCCGTACGGGGACCGTTCCCGCCCCGTTCGCGCTGGACCCCGCGCTGACCGGGGTGCGCCCATGGTTGGCGGCGTCGGGCGGGCTGCTGTACGTGGCCGTCCCCGAGGCGGCGCCCCGTCCGACGGGGTCGGCCCACCTGTTCGCGCTGCGGGGCGGGCGCGCCGGCCCCGGGCCCGCCGAGCTGGGCGGCGTCGCGGAGAAGGACTGGCCGGACGCCTGCGGCCTGATCCGGGGGCCCGACCTGGCCGCCGCCCACCTGGAGGGCGCCCGCGCCACCGGCGCCGGCCGGGCCGAGGTGGGAGGGATCGGGCTGCCCCATCCGGTGACCTGCACGTACGAGCAGCAGTGGCCTGATCCGGAAGGCCCGGCCGAGCCGACGCCGTCACCGACCGGCTCCGCTCGGCCGCGGTCGTCCGCGCCGGCCACCGCAAGCCCGTCCCGGTCCCCGTCACCGTCACCCTCAAGGCTCGTGCCCGCGTCCCCCTCGCCCTCGCAGCAGCGGTGGGGCAGGCGCGGGCTCACGGTGACGGTGAAGTGGGTGGCGCCGACCGCCCCGACCGCGTCCGCCCTGCTCCAGACGTTCCAGGCGACCCAGTCGCAGGCGCGCCGCCGCACCGACATCGGCGCCGACGAGGCGTACGAGATCGGCCCCACGGCGGGCACGATCGCGCTCCGCGTCGACCGCTACATCGTGATGGTGGACGCGTCCCAGCCGCCCGGCGCGGCGACCCGCCTGGCCCGCGTGGTCGCGACCCGGCTGCCGTCCCTTCCCTGACCGGGGCTCAGATCCTGCCGTCGGCCACGGCGCGGTCCGCGCCCGGCTCCCCGTCCAGGACGGTGGCCTGGGACGCCCAGGTCTCCAGGTGCTCCACGAACCGGGGCGCCTGCGCCGGCCAGTGGAAGCCGGCACGGGCCGTCTCGTACCCGCGCCGGGCCAGGTCCTCACGCAGGCTCGGGTCGGCGCGCAGCTTGCGGACGGCGTCGGCGGCGGCGACCGGGTCGTTGAACGGGACCACCAGCCCCGACCCGGACGGCTCCACGATCCGCACGGCCGGCGGGTTCGGCGTGGTGATCACCGGGATGCCGCGGGCCATGTACTCGACCACCTTGGTCGGCATGGAGTGCCGGTAGTTCGGCTCGTCGTGCAGCAGCGCGAGGCCCGCCATCGCCCCCTCGACGATCCGCAGGGCCCGGTCGTTGGGGACGAAGCCGTACCAGCGCAGCACGGACTCCCGCTGCGCCTCGCGCAGCCGCGGGCGGATGTCGGGGTCGGCGGACCCGATCAGCTCGACCGTGATCCCCTCCGG
The DNA here is from genome assembly GCF_043906805.1 of Actinomadura sp. SCN-SB. Lineage (NCBI taxonomy): Bacteria > Bacillati > Actinomycetota > Actinomycetes > Streptosporangiales > Thermomonosporaceae > Actinomadura > Actinomadura sp. SCN-SB. The sequence continues at coordinate 26,315 of NZ_JBIMPP010000053.1, forward strand.
GGACAGCAGCCGGGCCAGCTCGATCATGTCGAGGGCGCCGCGCGCGGCCGACAGATGCCCCACGTACACCGCGCGGCGGTCGTCGGGCGGGCCGGGCGGCTCGTCGGAGACGAAGGTGGTGTTCGGCACCACGGGATGCCGCTCGCGGAACCGCTCCCGGTAGCCCTCCTCGGCGAGGAGTAACCGGTAGCGGCGCTCGCTGCGCAGCTCCATCCTCCGGACCACGCGGCGCAGGACGGGACGCAGCGGCGTCGGCACCCAGCCCTTGGCGGTGAGCGCCGCCGCGGTGTCCTCATGGACGTCCCAGACGACCGTGCGCCGCCGCACCTCACGCGGCAGCGCGACCAGCAGCTCCGGGTCGTGGAGCAGCACCACGTCGGCGTAGGCGGCGTGGTCCTCCAGCGCGCGGTGCGCGGCGCGCAGCGCCTTCAGCCGCCTGCGGCCGTTGGCGCGCGGCACGTCCACCGGGCTGATCTCCCGCCAGGGCGTCACGTTGCATGCCCGGAACGGGGCGATATACGTGACCTCATGGCCCGCGTCGAGCAAGGAGCGGATCTGCCGATGCAGAATCCGAGCATCTTCGGGATGATGCACAATCGTGCAGACGCAGACCCGCATTCCACTCACTCCGGATGGGTGCCGATATTCCCACTCTGGATTCTGGGTGCGGCACGGAAATCGTGGATGAATTCCGATGGTCCGGCCGGTGCACGCCGCCGGTCGGGAAGCGGCCCCCGCGGAGCGTTCCGCTTCGGTGAGGTCACAGCAGCTCGACGGTCTCGCCGCGGGCGTCCCTCACCCGGCCCCTGGTGTCGAACAGCAGCCTGGCGTGCCGGGACAGCGTCGCGGTGTCGTACTCCGAGTGCCCGGCCAGCACGATCGCCAGGTCGGCGGACTCCAGCGCGGCCACCAGGTCATCGCCGGCCGAGGGCATCTCCGCGCCGTCCACCCGCCAGCCCTTCACGTACGGGTCGTGGTAGCGGACGTCCGCGCCGAGGGCCACCAGCCGCCGGGCGATCGGGCGGGCGGGGGACTCGCGCTGGTCGGCGATGTCGGCCTTGTAGGTCACCCCGAGCAGCAGCACCCGGGCCCCGTTCAGCGCGCGGCCCTGCGCGTTGAGCAGCTGCTGCGCGCGTTCCACCACGTACCGGGGCATCCGGTCGTTGATCTCCTGGGCCAGCTCCACGAACCGGAACGGGTACCCCAGCGACCGCACCTTGTAGGACAGGTAGTTCGGGTCGATGGGGATGCAGTGCCCGCCCACGCCGGGTCCGGGCCGGAACGGCTGGAAGCCGAACGGCTTGGTGGCCGCGCAGTCGATCGCGTCCCACAGGTCGATGCCCAGCTCATGGCAGAAGATCGCCATCTCGTTGACCAGGGCGATGTTGACGTGCCGGTAGGTGTTCTCCAGCAGCTTGGCCATCTCCGCCTCGCGGGTGCCCCTGGCCTGCACCACCTCGGCGACGAACTTGCCGTACAGCGCCGCGGCCGCCTGCGCGCACGCCGGCGTCAGCCCGCCCACGATCTTGGGCGTGTTGGCCACCCCGAACACCGGGTTGCCCGGGTCGATCCGCTCGGGCGAGAAGGCCAGATGGAAGTCCACGCCCGCCACCAGGCCGGACTCCTCCAGCAGCGGCCGCAGCACCTCGTCGGTCGTGCCCGGGTAGGTGGTCGACTCCAGCACCACCAGCATCCCCTGCGACAGGTGCGGCGCGATCGTGGCGGCGGCGCCGCGGACGGCGGTCAGGTCCGGCCCGCCCTCGTCCGACAGCGGTGTGGGCACGCAGATCACCACGTTCCGCGCCCCGTCCAGGACCGCCTCGTCGGTGGTCGGCGTGAACCCGGCCGCCAGCATGGCCCCGACCTGGGCGTCGGACACGTCGTCGATGTGCGAGCGCCCGGACCGCAGCCCCTCCACGACCCGCTGGTCGCGGTCCAGCCCCGCCACCTTCAACCCCGCCTGGCAGGCTTCCCGTACCAGCGGCAACCCGACATAGCCGAGCCCGATGACCACCAGATCCACCCGGCGGCTCCCTTCACGAGACTGGGTTCCAGACCGCCGCGTAGGCGTCCCGATACCGGGACGCGACGGCGCGCCAGGTACGTTCCGCCCGCACCCATTCCCGGGCGGACCGCCCCATTTTCCGGCGTTGTTCGTGAGCGTAAATGAGTCCGGCCAGCGAATTCGCCCAAGCCGTTACATCTTCCGGTATTGTTAACGTACCGGTCACACCGGGTTCGATGATTTCGCGCAAAGCCTTGACATCGCTCGCTATTACCGGGATCCCGCCCGCCATGGCCTCCAGCGGCTTCAGGGGCATCACCAATTGGCAGACCCGGTCGGCGCGCCGGGGGACGGCGAACACGTCCAGAAGCGCGTGGTATCGGCGGACCGACCGCATCGGCACCCTTCCGGTGAACAGGACCCGGGCGTCGGCTTCCGGCCCCTGCCTCGGCCCGTTCCCGTGCCCGTCGGTCGCGGCCCCGGCCCTGTGGTCCTCGACCCGCAGCCCGTGCCCGGCGGCCCGCCTCATCAGCGCGCCCAGCTCGGGACCGTCCCCCACCAGCAGCAGGGTGACCGGCGTGCCGCCGTCCCGCAGCAGCGCCGCCGCGTCGATCAGCGTGTCGATGCCCTCATAGCCGTAGAACGACGAGGTCAGGCCCACGACCGGGGTGTCCTCGCGCAGGCCGAGCCCGGCGCGGAGCCCGGCGGCGTCCGGCAGCGGTTCGAGGAAGGCGTCGTCCACCCCGTTCGGCACCGTGAAGATCTTGGCCGGGTCGATGCCGCGTCCCGAGATCTCCTCCCGCATCGCCTCGCCCAGCGTGACCACCGCGTCCGCCTCGGCCATCCGCCGCGTCTCCAGCTCGCGGGTCAGCCGGTAGAACGGGTCGTCCGCGCGATGCGAGGGATCGCGGGACAGCCAGGAGTCCTCCAGGAAGCCGCGCACCTCGTACACGACCGGCAGCCCGTACCGCCGTCCCAGCTCCAGCGCGACCGCCGCGTTCAGGTGGTTGCTCACCGCGTGCAGCACCCGCGGCCGTACCGTCTCCACCAGACGTCCTGCCAGGTCGGCGCCCTTGGCGATGTCGCGCAGCGGGTCCCTGGCGGGCAGCCAGGGCAGCAGCCGGTGGTACGGGACGCCGTCGACCTCCACCCGTGGCCGCGCGTCCCCGATCCCCTGGCTGAGCGGGTAGCCGAGGCGCGTCACGACGTGCGTGTCGAAGCCCATCTCCCGCTGCGCCAGCGCGATCCGGTGGGTGCGGACGGTGTAGCCCGCGTTCGTGGCCGGCAACGCGTTCGTCACGAACTGCAGGACCGCCCCCGCCGCCCCAGCGTCCCCGCCGGCCCCGCCGCTCCCGCAGGCCGCCGTTTGTTCACCTGCGCTTTCCCTGGGGTGGGTACGCTCCCCACGCTTCGTTCCGCCGGCGGCCCGTTCCGGAAGGCCGGCGGACGTCGTGCCATCGAGCAAAGCCTGTAGGTCGGAGGATTCGCGGCGCGGATCGCGGGGACGAGGGACCAGCAGACGCGAGCCGCGCAGTCTCGCGCCGGGACGGCCGGGGACGATCCCGGCCAGCAGGCGGACGGCGAGCCTGGGCGCCCGGCCGGGATCGTCACGGAGCTGCCGCCAGGTCAGTCCCAGCAGGTAGACGGTTCGTTTGAGCACGGCGGGCGAGCGTAGGCAACCCCGATGAACAGAAGGGAAATCGTGTTGGCGTCCATCGTGCACGTATTGGGGGCCCGGCCGAACTTCGTCAAGGCCGCTCCCGTGATCGAGGCGCTCGCGGCCCGAGGGGCACGGCAGGCGGTCGTCCACACGGGACAGCACTACGACGAGCGGATGTCGGACGTCTTCTTCCGCGAGCTCGGCCTGCCCGAGCCGGACGTCAACCTGGGCGTGGGATCGGGCAGCCATGCCGTGCAGACGGCCGCGCTCATGACCGGGCTTGAACAGGAGTTCATCGGCCGTTCACCCGGCCTGGTCATCGTGTACGGAGACGTGAACTCGACGATCGCCGCCGCGCTGGTCGCGGCCAAGCTGGGCATTCCGGTCGCGCATGTGGAGGCCGGGCTGCGCAGCTTCGACATGACCATGCCCGAGGAGGTCAACCGCAGGCTCACCGACCAACTGTCGGACCTGTGCCTGGTCACCAGCCCGGAGGCGATCGGGCACCTGGCGGACGAGGGCGTGGACGTGGCGCGGTGCCATCTGGTCGGCAACCCCATGATCGACACGCTGCTGAAGAACCTGGACACCTTCGACACCGGCGCGGTCCGCGCCGCGCACGGGCTGCCCGACCGGTACGTGCTGGCCACGCTGCACCGGCCGGCCAACGTCGACTCGCCCGACACCGCCGCCGTGCTGGTCAAGAACGTGCACGGGGTGGCGGACCTGGTGGACGTGGTGATCCCGGTGCATCCGCGCGGGCGGGCGAACCTGCTGGCCGCGGGGCTGGACGACCATGACGGCGTGCATGTCCTGGAGCCGCTGGGATATATCGACTTCCTGGCGGCGGTACGGGGGGCGGCGGCCGTGGTGACCGATTCGGGTGGCCTGCAGGAGGAGACGACGATCCTCGGGGTTCCGTGCCTGACGGTGCGGCCCAACACCGAGCGGCCGATCACCATCACCCACGGCACCAACCGGCTCGTCGGCTTCGACGAGCTCGTCCCGCGGACCAGGGCGGCGCTGGAGGAGGGCGCCCGCGGCACCTCGCGCACGCCGCCGCTGTGGGACGGCGCCGCCGGCCCCCGCTGCGCAGAAGTGATCATGGAGTTTCTCGGTGACTGATCGATCGTCCGCGGCGGGATCGGGCGCCGCGTCCACGGCGAAGGCGAACCGGCAGATCGCCCGCCTCAGGGCCCTGCTCAAGGAGCGGGAGGGCCGCGTCCAGGAGCTGGAGCGGCGGCTGATCGCCCTGGAGAAGTCCACGACCGTGCAGTTCGGCCGGCTGGTGGCCGGTGCCGCCCGCGCCCCGAAACGGCGCGGCGCCAGGCTGCCCCGCGAGCTGTACCGGCTGTGGAGGAAGCGCAACGTCCCGTCGGTCGAGCCGACCGTGCGGCGGAGCGGCAAGCTGGAGCTCGACGACGTGGAGCGCCCCGAGGACCGGCTGCTGGTGTCCCAGCCGTACGACGGCCTGATCATCGCGGGGGTGCTCGGCAGGGAGACCGCGGCCCTGCTCGGCGAGCACGCCAAGGTGATCTCGCTCTATCCCCATGACGCCATCACCGTGCTCGACACCGCCGACGCCGATCTGCTGATCGTGGACGCGGCGGCCGGCGAGCCCGGCGGGCCGTGGGCGTACCTGGGCGTCCCCGGCATGTACGACCGCGACCGGGTGCTGATGGAGGTGCGCCGGAAGGCCGCCGAGCGCGGGATGCCGCTCGTCCTGTGGGGCGAGGCGCCGCCACCGACCCTGGCCGTCCTGAAGTGGGACGCCCGCGTGACCGCCGCCTCCGAACTGGCCAAGCTGACCTTCGCCGCTTCCTGAAAGGACCTTCCGTGCGACCACGCGCACTCGTCTACGGCGACGTCGATCTCAACCTGATCGACGGTTCGGCCATCTGGGCCCAGGGGATGGTGCAGACCGCCGCCCTGGCGGGCTGCGACGTGACCCTGGTGCTCAAGGCGCCCGTCCTGACCGGGCGGCTGGTCGACCCGCTGCGCGCCCTGCCCGGCGTGACCGTGCTGAGCCCGCACGCCGAGGGCCTGGTACGCGGCAAGGAGCCGATGGCGACCAGGCAGGCCGCCAAGGTCCTGGCCCGGGTCGATGGGGAGCGGCCGTTCGACCTGGTGGTGGTGCGCGGCATGATGCTGGCCGCGCGGCTGGCGTCCAGCCCGCTGGCCGGGCGGCTGTGGACCTACCTCACCGACGTCCCGCAGTCGGCGGCGGCGTTCGGCAACGAGGCCAAGGGCCAGTTGCGGCGGATCGCCGACGCTTCCAGGGTGCTGCTGTGCCAGACCGAGGAGCTGCGCGGCTTCCTGGAGAGCGCCGTGCCCGCGACGGCGGGCAAGAGCGTCCTGTTCCCGCCCGTGGTGGCCCTGCCGGAGGGCCTGTCCCCGCGGGAGGGCGGCCTGCCGGTCGGGCGTGCCATGAAGCTGGTGTACACGGGCAAGTTCGCCCCGCGCTGGAACACCTACGAGATGACCCGGCTGCCACGGCTGCTGGCCCAGCGCGGTGTGGACGCCGAGGTGCACATGGTGGGCGACAAGATCCATGACGATCCGGCCGACCCGGGCTTCGCGGCGCGGATGCGGCAGGCCCTGGAGTCCAGCGAGGGCGTGATCTGGCACGGCGGGCACCCGCGCGCGGAGGCGATGCGGCTCACCGCGGCCGGTGACGTGGGCCTGTCGTGGCGGAACGCCGGCCTCGACGCCAGCCTTGAGCTGTCCACCAAGCTGCTGGAGTGCGGCGCTCTGGGCGTCCCCGTGGTGCTCAACCGGACGCCGATGCACGAGCGGCTGTTGGGCGCCGACTACCCGCTGTTCTCCGCCACCGAGGACGACGTCCTCGACGCCCTCACCCTGATCGGCAAGAACCCGGACATGTACACGCTGGCCGTCGAGCGCTGCCGGGCGGCCGCGGAGGGCTTCACCCTGGAGGCCGCCGCCGGGCGCCTGCGCCGCTATCTCGCCCAGACGTTCCCCGAGCCGTCGCCCGCCGTGCTCGCGGCCACCCCGCCCGCGCCGCCCGGCGGCGGCCCGGAGCAGGGCGAACGCAAGCTGCGGGTCGCGGTGGCCAGCCACGACCTGAAGTTCTTCAGCCGCCTGCTGGACTACCTGAGGTCGCGGCCGGACATGGAGGTCCGCGTCGACCACTGGGCCGCGCTCAAGGTGCACAACCCCGACCGCAGCCGGGAGATGATCGAGTGGGCCGACGTCATCGTCTGCGAATGGTGCGGCCCCAACGCGCTCTGGTACGCCGAGCACAAGCGTCCCGGCCAGCGACTGGTGGTGCGGCTGCACCGGTTCGAGCTGTACGCGTCCTGGCCCCGCGACCTCGACATCGGCGCGGTCGACCAGGTCGTCTGCGTCAGCCCGCACTACGCCGAGCTGACCAGGGAGGCCACCGGCTGGCCCCTGCACAAGATCACGGTCATCCCGAACTGGGTGGACGACCACCAGCTCGACCGTCCCAAGCTGGCCGGGGCCGAGCACCATCTCGGGATGATCGGCATCGCGCCGTCCCGCAAGCGGCTCGACCTGGCCCTGGACGCGCTGGAGATCCTGCGCCGCGAGGACCCGCGCTACACGCTGTTCATCAAGTCCAAGCTGCCGTGGGAGTACTGGTGGATCTGGCAGAAGCCGGAGGAGCGCGCCCACTACGAGCAGGTCTTCAAACGGATCCGCCGCTCGCCGGCGCTGGCGGGCGGCGTGGTGTTCGACTCCTACGGGAGGGACGTGGCGGCCTGGCTGCGCCGCATCGGCTTCGTCCTGTCCACCAGCGATGATGAGAGCTTCCACCTGTCGCCCGCCGAGGGCATGGCGTCGGGCGCGGTGCCGGTGCTGCTCGGCTGGCCGGGGGCCGACACCATCTACGACACCCGCTGGATCCAGAGGGATGCGACCGCGATCGCCGAGTCCATCGCCGCGACCGTCCGCGAGGGACGCTGGGAGTCGGAAAGGGCGTTCGCGCGCGAACAGGTCCGCGCCGCGTACGGGCTGGACAAGGTGTGCCGCCAGTGGACCGACCTGCTGGCGGGCGCCCTGGAGCCCACGCAGACCATGCGCGTCGCCTGAGCCCGATGTCCCGCCGGTCGTGCACCGGGACGATGACGCCGACCTTCGCTCTCGCATCGGGCCGGCCGGGCACCGGGAGCCCTCCGGTTTCCGTGTGTCTCAGCGCGGCGGGTTCGGAACCTGCTCGCCGAGGAACACGCGGCGCACGGCGCGCTCCGCCGCGTGCCCGTCGTCCCACGGGCAGAACCTGGCCCGGAACTCCGAGCGCGCCTTGGCCGCGGTGTCGCTCCAGGCCGTCCGGGAGGCGAACGCGTCGATCAGCTCGGCCTCGGTGGTGGCGACCACGCCGGGGGAGATGGAGGTGATGTCGAAGTTCAGCCCGCGGGTGTTCTGGTAGGTCTGCAGGTCGTTGACGTACAGAACGATCGGCCGGTCGAGGTTCGCGTAGTCGAACATGATCGAGGAGTAGTCGGTCAGCAGCGCGTCCGAGGCGATCGCCAGATCCTCGACGCGCGGATGCCCCGACACGTCGATCAGCTGGTCGGCGGGCCAGGCCATGTCCCGGATCAGATCCTTGAGCTTGTAGTAGTAGTGGGCCCGCAGCAGCAGCACGTAGTCGGGACCCACCTCGCTCAGGAACCTGCCGATGTCGAACATCGGGGTGTAGCGCGCCTGGTAGTCGCGGTGCGTGGGCGCGTAGAGGATCGCCGTCCTGCCCTCCGGCAGGCCCAGCTCGGCGCGCAGCCGGGCGCGCTCGTCCTCGGTGGCCTTCACCAGCCGGTCGTTGCGCGGGTAGCCGATCTCCAGCATCTGGTACCGGCACGGGAACCCGCGGTCCCACGCCTCCGTCGACAGCGGGTTGGACGACAGCAGGAAGTCCCACCGGTCCGAACGCTTGATCAGGGCGCCGATGTCCAGGTCGGCCGAGCTGACCGGATAGTCCATCTGGTCCAGGCCCATCCGCTTCAGCGGCGTCCCGTGCTGGGTCATCAGGTGCACCTGGCCGCGCCGCTTGACGATCTGGTTGGGCCAGTTGACGTTGTTGACGAAGTACTTGGCGCGCGCCATCAGCCGGTAGTACCGGGGGGTCCCGGGCAGGACGTGGTCGACGCCCTCGGGCACGCTGCCGAGGCCGTCCGGGCCGACCACCCAGACGCCGCGCACCCCCGGCGCCAGCTCCTTGGCCGCCTCGTAGATCGCCGCCGGGTTGCAGGAGTACCCGCGGTACCAGTACGCGGCGTACATCGCCAGGTTCTCGTCGAGGGGCATCCGCAACTGCACCCGGTAGTACAGCGACTTGATCCGCGTCTTCACCGACCTGCGCAGCCTCCGCGCGGCCTTCCTGCGGTACTCGCCGCCCTTGACCCTGAGCTTGCGCCGGACCTTGAACCAGAACACCAGCCGCCGGTAGCCGCCGTAGTCGCCCTTCTCGATCAGCCGGTGCTTCTTGGCCACCAGCGGGTCGTCCGGTGGCCGGTAGTCGGCCGGCTTGTACCGGCGGGCCAGCGCCGACATCTCCCGGAAGAACCGCTCCCGGTCGGACGGCCTCACCCGGTCGCGCCGGTCGAGGATCACCATCAGATGCCAGAGCGTCCGGTTGTACATGAGGGGCCGGAACTGATCGGCGCGCGGTCCCATCGCGTCCATGAACGCGAACACCCGGTCGTACTGGGCGAACACGTCGAAGTGCTTGTCGCTGAAGGTCTTGGTGATCGCGCCGCGGCGGCGCTGCCGGTAGATGACGCAGACCCGGTCCAGCATGCTGATCTTCTCGGCGGCCATCAGCAGCGGGTAGGTGACGTTGATGTCCTCGTAGTAGCCCCCGCCGAACCGCAGCCCGTGCCGGAGCAGGAACTCCCGCCGGAACGCGCGGTTCCAGGCGGTCATCATCAGCTCCAGGACGCTCTGCCGCTCCTCCGGCCTGAACACCTCGGGCGGCGGCGGCTCGCGGAAGAGGTGGTTGGCGATGTTGCGGTGGAGCCGGCCGTTCCAGTACGAGCGGGCGTAGTCGAACATCAGCACGTCCGGCCGGGTCTGATCCAGCCGCCGGTGGATGGCGCGCACGGCGCCGTCGGTGGCGTAGTCGTCGCTGTCGACGAACCACACGTAGTCGCCTTCGGCCATGTCCAGCCCGATGTTGCGCGCCTCGCCCAGGCCCACGTTCTCGGTGAGGTGCTTGACCCGGACGCGGGGGTCGCGCCCGGCGAACTCGTCGAGGATCGCCCCGCAGCCGTCGGGAGAGGCGTCGTCGACCGCGATGAGTTCGAGGTTGGGGACGTCCGGGACGAGGAGCGACTCAAGGCATTGCCGGAGGTACCCCTGCACCTTGTGCACGGGCACGACGATGCTGAGCGAGACGCTGGTGTTGCTGCTCACAATGAACCAATCGGTGTCGGGGGCATGACTACTGGCTGGCGCCGGTCAGGGGCCGCGTGCCGGAGCCGGACCGGGGCCCGGTCATCAGCAACCACCGGGCTCGGGGTTCGACCGCCCATCGGGTGGCGGTCTTGACGGGGCGGGTCGACAACAGGACACCGAGGGCCACCGCGGCGAGGGTGACGGCCACGATGCCCAGCGGGGTGCGCACGGCCGGCAAGGCCAAGACGCCCGTGTAGTCGAACGTCTTCACCACCAGACCGTGCAACAGGTACACGTACATCGTCCTCGTACCCAGTTCGGTGTACCACGTGCGCCCGCGAGGCATGGCCGCGAGGAAAGCGGCTCCCAGCACCGCCGCCGTCAGCAGTGCGGTGGCCCGCCCGGCCATGCCTTCGAGCGCGGAATACCCCATCTCCTCATATCCGCTGTCCCACCACAGGAGCCGCATGTCAATGGACGGCAGGTCGAACGGGCCGTGTTGCCACGCGTAGAACGCGATCGGCGCGGCGACCAAGACGGCCACGCCCAGCGGGCGTGTGGCCGGGCGCCTGAGCCGGCGCACCCGCTCCGGGTCGATCACCAGGCCGAGCACGAAGAACGGCAGCAGGCCCGCCATCCTGCTCAGCGTGCCGTCCTCGGCCCAGATCCACAAGCCCGCGCCCAGCGAGACCACCACCGCCACCGCGACGGGATGGCGCAGATGGGCCCACAACGGCGCGCTCAGCCGCCAGCACACCAGCGCCACCAGGAACCACATCAGGTAGTGCGGCATGAACAGCTCGGCGACCTCGGAGGGCTCCCCGCGCAGCAGAACGATCTGCGCCCGGTACGGCACGATGAAGATCAGGTACGGGACCACCAGGGTCGGCAGCAGCGTGCGGAACTTCTCCGGCGAGCGCGTGAAGCCACGGGAGAAGTAGCCGGTGATGAACACGAACACCGGCATGTGGAAGGCGTACACCGTCTTGTACGCCGCGTCGACCACGGCGCTGGCGTCATCGAACTCGGCCCAGACATGGCCGACCACGACCAGCAGGGCCGCGGCGAACTTGGCGTTGTCGAAGTAGGGATCGCGTTGATATCCGGATCGCCGGCCGGCCGTGTCGCCGGAGGGAGCCGTCCGGATGTCGGGAGCGGCCGGAGCCGTTCCTTGGCGGGGAAAGGTCACTCTGATGTCTCCGACTGGACTGTAGTGCTAGGCCACCGCCTCCTGAGGTGGGCTGGTCGGGGAACTGGTGAGTGCGATGGTGTCGGAGTGTAGTGGTTCGGTACGGGTACGCAATGGACCTCGCGCGACGCATGGTGAGGACGCGTGAAACGGCGAGGGCCCCCTGGGTGTCCCCCCGGGAGCCCTCCGTGCTCGCCGACCATGCCCCTCCATGAAGCGGAGGCCGCATATCGTCCGGGCTACACGCGATGCCCTTTATATGTCGTACGTTTCACGTCGCTCGGCGAGGTCACGCTCCGCTGCCGCCCACGGCCGCCTCCCGCGCTCCGTGCGGCGCGGGCTCGCCCTCCGGCGCGCCGGGCGGCAGCTTGCCGCGGAAGTCGGCGACCGTGGCCTCCAGCTTGGCCATGGTGCGGCTGTAGTCCCGGCTGGACAGCCAGAACTGGTAGATGATCGCCAGCTCGAAGGCCATCAGCCCGGCGCCCGCCACGATCGTCACCGGGATGATCGCGCCCGGCACCGCCGCGTCCAGCACCGGCGCCACGATGAACACGGCCATCTGGAACTCGATCCCGCTGAACAGGTGCGGGCGGATCCGGCTGCGCTGCAGCGCGTTGCGGATGCGCGCGTACCAGGGGAAGCGCTTGTTGAACTCGGCCTGCAGGGCGACGGCGGGGTTGTCGGCCACGACCCGCTCGTCCATGTCGGCCTCGGGGTCGGGCCGCAGCACGTCCTCGGCCGAGCGCAGCTCGGCGTTCATGTCGACCGCGAAACCGTCCTCGGCCTGCCGGCTGGCCTGCTCCAGCGCGTCGGCCTCGGCGCGCATCGCCCTCAGCTTGTTCCGCATCTGGGAACGCACCTTGTAGATCTCCAGGGCGTCCATATAACGGAGCATGTCCAGGAAGACCACGGCCACGGCGGTCCAGATGTAGGCCACGTTGCCGGTGGCGGCGTACTGCCCGGCCATCAGCGCGATCGCGCAGGCCATCACCCGGACGCGGTCGAAGATGTAGTCCAGCCAGGCGCCGAAGACCGAGCCGGTGCCCTTCAGCCGGGCGATCTTGCCGTCCATGCAGTCGAGGGTGAAGGACAGGTGGTACAGCAGCGCGCCCAGCAGCAGGAACGGCCAGGAGGCCACCACGAAGCAGGCGCCGGCGCCCAGACCGAGCACCAGGGCGCCCACCGTGAGCTGGTTCGGGGTGATGCTCGTGCGGTTGGCGGTCACGCGGACCAGCCGGGAGGCCAGCGGATCGACCAGTATGACCGTCCACCACGCGTCACGCGCCTTGTACGTCCGTTGCCGAACGTCCTCGAGCGTGAAATTCGCCATGGAGTGGTGTCCTTTCGTCACGAAGCGAGCCCCCGGACCGCAGAAGCGGACAAGATGGTATCGGCTGTCCGAACGGGGTTCGCCCGTTTGCCATCGACTCGTCACGCCGGGGGATCAGCCCCGTATCGTGTTCGCACGGCGGCGCGCCGTGGTTCCCCCGGGCCGCCTCAGGGGAGTGAAGGCCCAGGTCATCTTGGGTTCCAGTGCCCAGCTCATGGTACGGACGACCGGCCTGGAGCACAGGAACGTGCCGACCGCCGCGGCGCCGGCGATCACGGCGATCAGCCCGGGGACGGTGTTCAGCCACGCCGCGTCCCACCAGTCGGTGAACGCCAGCAGCCGGGTGACGAAGCCGTGCAGCAGGTAGGCGTACAGGGTGGTCGCGCCGAGATGGGTGAACCACGTGCGGTGCTTGGGCACGACCGCCAGGAACGAGGCCACCAGGACCGTTCCACAGACCAGCATCGCGAGCCGCATCACCGTGCCGGTGAGGTTGTCCACGCCCAGCTCGGCATACGGGTGCTTCCAGTAGATCCAGCTCAGCGACATGCGGTGCATGACCAGGTACGCCACGCCCAGGCCCAGGGCCAGCGAGCACGCGCCCACCATCCTCGCGGCGGGCCGTTTCAGCAGCTCGAAGTGCTCGGGGCGGAGCATCAGCCCCAGCACGTAGAACGGGAGCAGCCCGATCACCCGGTGGATGTCGAAGGTGTCGCCCAGATCGCTCATGTACGACAGCAGCGAGAATCCCACCGCCACCGCCAGCGGCCACCGGATCTGCTGCCAGACCGGCGTGGACAGGCGCCAGAAGAATAGCGCGCACAGGAACCAGGTGAGGAAGTACGGGTCCAGCAGGCTGATCTTGAGCCCGTTGCCGCCGACCACCGTGTCGTACAGCGAGTAGGCCGTCTCGAAGACCAGGTACGGCACGCCCAGGTTGGTGATCACCTTGCGCGCCTTGCCGCCGGAGAACGTCCAGTTCCGCGAGAAGTAGCCGGTGATCACGATGAACAGCGGCATGTGGAAGGCGTAGATGAACAGGTACAGGCCCCTGGCCATCGGCACGTCGAGCCGGTAGGCGAGCGAGTGCCCGATCACCACCAGCAGGATCGCGAGGAACTTGGCGTTGTCGAAGAACGGGTCGCGTTCCTTGCGCGGCCGCGCCGCCCCGGCGGCCGCCTCCTCTTCCGGCGCCCGCCGGGGCGGCTCGCCGCCGTTCTTCGCGCTGCGCGGGTCCTGGTCGGTGGGAAGGGGAGCTGGTGCCGTCACCCTGGGAGTCCTTGGTCGAGGTCGGCTATTCCTTGCAGATGTCGTCGGTGGCCTTGACCTCGCCCGCCTGGGTGGGGATCCCTCCGGATTGGCTGTTCTTCAGGGCGCTCCAGTTGGATCCGACGACGAGGTCGACGACTCCGGGTGTCCCGCTCTTGCGCGGCGCGGGCTGCGGCGGGTTGGGGAGCAGCGCGTTGACGGTCAGGGCGTGCTGGTCCGCGCCCGGACCGTACAGCACCCGGGTGGTGGCGGTCGGCTTGGCGTTGCCGCCGACGGTGACCTGGAAGCCCTGTGACTCCAGGTCGTCGGCGACCCGCTTGGCCTGGCCGTTGATGCCGCTGGCGTTGTAGACCCGCACCCGCACCTGGCCCGGCGGGATCTTGGACGTGATGGCCTGCTTGGGCTTGTCGCTCGGCACCGTCTTGTCGTTGCGGACCGCCGCGAAGAACCGGTTGGCGTCCGGCTGGCGGAGCGCGACCCGGTTTTTGTCGAGCGCGTACGCCCCCCACGGGACGGTGACGAACCGCAGCTTGCCCGAGGACATGCCCTGCATGCCGGACGCGATTCGCATCATCACCTGCGGCGTCAGCTCGCTGTCGGTGGTGAGCGACTTGGTGGTGGCGTTCATCAGCTGCAGCAGCCGGTTGGGGTTGGACAGCACGCCCGCGCTCATCGCCTTGTTGGCCAGCGCGCCCATGAACTTCTGCTGCCGCTTGATGCGGTCGGTGTCGGAACCGTCACCGAGGCCCTTGCGGTTGCGGACGTAGGCCAGCGCCATCTCGCCCTTGACGATGTGCCTGCCCTTGCCGAGCCGCAGCTTCGACTGCGGGTCGTTGACCGCCTTGGGGAGGCAGACCTCGACGCCGCCGACCGCGTCGGTGATCGCCTTGAAGCCGTTGAAGTCGATCTGGATGAAGTGATCGACCTTGATATTGGTGAAGCCCTCGATCGTCTTGATCACGCAGGACGCGCCGCCGTAGGTGAACGAGGAGTTGATCTGGCCGATCGACTGCGCCGGGGTGCGGTGGCCGTTGGGCAGCTTGCAGGACGGGATCGGGACCATCAGGTCACGGGGGAAGCTGATGCCCAGGGCCTGCCCGCCGCCGGGCGACAGGTGCAGCAGGATCATCGTGTCCGAGCGCGGCGGGTCCTTCACCATGCTGCGGCCGTACTTGGCGTTGGCGCCGGCCCGGGTGTCCGATCCCAGCAGCAGGATGTTCATCGCGCTGTTGAGCTTCTTCGGGCGGTTGGGGCCGAGCAGCGCGTTGGCGTCCTCGTGCGCGATGTTGCCCAGCGCCTTGCGGTAGACGCCGTAGGCGGTGAGCGACCCTGCCACCATCAGCACCGACAGTCCGACGGACACCCAGCCAAGGACGCGCCAGCCGCGCCGACGTGCCGAGGGTGCCACTGCCTCATCGGCGTCGTCGACGTACTCCATGTACATCGGGTTGCTGTTCATCGGCTCCGTGATGCGGTGGGCTCGCCGAGGGGACGCGGCGGACCCGCCTGCGGGGTCGGAAACACACTGAGGTTAGGTCAGAGCAGCCTGCGAGCGGACCCGGTTGGGTCATTCCATCCGGGCACACCCGCCACCGCCGTCACATGCTCCACGGTCAAGCGTCGGTCAAGGGAGGGTTTAGTGAAGTTTCGTTGGATTATGACGGAAGCACCCGAGGCTAGTGGTGCAAGAAGGCCCGCGAGTATGCCATCGAGTGTGGTGTAGGCCATGTCAACCAGAACTCGATCACGTGCGTCGAGGTGCCATTTCCCTGCGGCCTCATGGGCCTCCTCCACCAGTCGCGCCCCGGTGAGTGTGTCCTTTGTCACATCCAACGCGGGTGCCTCGGGCGTCACCTCCGGTCCTGGAACGAAGCGGTCGCCGTAACCGCGCACCTCCACCGCGTAGTCGACGACGCCGGGCGGCGCGGCGGTGAGGCCGCCGCCCAGCGCGTGCAGCGAGAGGCCCACGACCTCCTCGGCGTCCCGGTCGGTCGCCATCCGGTCCAGCACCTCCTCCGCGGACACCAGGACGTACGGAGAGGGGACGTCCAACGGTTCGGCCGTCCCGCCCATCTCGCGCGGCACCGCGACCATCCCGGCCGACCAGCAGGCCATCAGCCACACGGCGGTCTGCCAGTGCGGCGGCAGGACCAGCACCACCCGCGTTCCCGGCTCCGCGCCCAGCCCGTCCACCAGCAGGTTGGCCGTCTTGGCCACCCAGTTGTCGAAGGTGCGGGCCGACAGCTCAACCCGCTCGCCGGTGGCGTCGTCGTAGAAGGTGACCAGGGGCCGGGCCGGGTCGCCGGCCACCCTCCGCCGCAGCAGGTCCGCAGGTCCGATCGCGTTCATGAGGCATGAGCGTAGAGGCGCAGCGTAGAGGTGTGAGGTACTACGCTCCGCATCGATGACACAGCCTCACTCGACGACGCCCGCGCCCGACCGCCCGGGTACGGACGCGACGCCGCCGGAGACCGCCGAGCCCGGACGTACGGACCGCGCCGGGCGGGTGCTCGGCCTTCTCCCCGTGGTCCCGGCGCTGCTGATCGTCGCCTGGCTGGTGGTGTCGCTGCCGCTGCTGCTGGCCGGCTGGTTCCGGCCCCTTCCGGCGATCGGGCTGTTCGTGCCCGTCGCGGCGCTGATGCTGTGGCCGGTGCTGCGCGGCCGG
The DNA here is from genome assembly GCF_043906805.1 of Actinomadura sp. SCN-SB. Taxonomy (NCBI): domain Bacteria; kingdom Bacillati; phylum Actinomycetota; class Actinomycetes; order Streptosporangiales; family Thermomonosporaceae; genus Actinomadura; species Actinomadura sp. SCN-SB. The sequence goes on from NZ_JBIMPP010000053.1 coordinate 42,805, forward strand.
CGGAGCGGCATCCGCGGCGAGGTGTCCTGGTCGGCGCCGGGCGGGGTGCTGGCGATCGGACTGGTCTTCCTGGTCGTCCAGGTGCTGATGCTGGCCGAGCAGATCATCGTGCGGCGCGACCCGGCCTCCTACGTCCAGTTCGCGACCTGGTTGCAGGAGCACGGCTCGCTGCCGATCCCGCAGGACCGGGCGGCGTTCGGCGGCGGCGACCCCGTCCTGCGCTACGGCAGCCCGGCGTTCTACGAGGTGGGGGACGACCTCGTCCCGCAGTTCATGGCCGGGCTCCCGCTGCTGCTGGCGCTGGGCGGGTGGATCGGCGGCACGTACGGGATGCTCGTGATGGCCCCGCTGATGGGGGCCTGCGCGGTGATGGCGTTCGGCGGGATCGTGGCGCGCCTGGTGGGGCCGCGCTGGGCCTCCGCGGGGGCGCTGCTGCTGGCGCTGACGCTGCCGATGGTGTGGGTCTCGCGGTCCACCTACAGCGAGCTGCCCACGATGATCCTGCTCTTCGGCGGGCTCGCGCTGGTCTGCGACCTCTCCCGGGACGCGGGCCGGGACGACCGGGTGAGGGCGTTCCTCGGCGGGCTGGCGCTCGGGCTGATCGTGCTGGTGCGGATCGACGGGCTGCGGGACGTGATGCCCGCCGTGGTGTTCGCGGGACTGCTGATCGCCTGGCGGCGCCGCACCGGCGTTCCGCTGGCCGCCGGGCTGTTCCTGGGGGCGGGCGCGGGGCTGGCCGAGGGCTTCCTGCTGTCCCGCCCGTACCTGGACTATCTGCACAGGTCGCTCGTGCCGCTGCTGCTCATCTGCGGGGCGCTGGTGGCCGCGACGGTGGTCATGGTGATCGTGCTGCGCTGGGAGGTCACCGCGTCCCGGCTGCGCCGGGCGGGCGCGGCGCTGCGCCGGGGCCGGGGGCCGGACGCCGCCGCCGTGTTCGCGGTGCTGGTCGTGGCCGCGTTCGCCGTCCGGCCCCTGGTGCAGACGGTGCGGCGGGAGCCCGCCAACTCCGACGACGAGCTGAACGTGGCGTTCATCGAGTTCGTGCAGCGCCTCAGCGGGCTGCCGATCGACGGCACCCGCCAGTACTCGGAGATGTCCCTGTACTGGATGATCTGGTACATCGGCCTGCCCGCGCTGCTGCTGGCCACGCTCGGCGCCGCGCTGCTGGCCAGGCGGCTGGTCCGGGGGAGGGCGCCACAGTGGCTGCTGCCCTACGCCATGATCGCCTGGACGACGGTGCTGGTGCTCTCCATGCCGAACATCACCCCCGACCATCCGTGGGCGTCGCGCAGGCTGATCGCCGTGGCGATCCCCGGGATGCTGCTGTTCGCGATCTGGGGCACGGCCTGGACGATGGCGCGGGTGAGGCGCACCGGCTACTCCCCGCGCACCGTCCGGTGGACGGCGGTGGTGGCGGCTTTGCTGCTCCTGGTGCCCATCCTCACCGTGTCCGCCGGGATCATCGTCGCCAGGACCGACCAGGGCGAGCTGGCCGCCGTCCGCCGGATGTGCGACAGGCTCGGCCCGGACGCGACGGTGGTGGTGGTCGACCGGTCCAGCGCCGACCGGCTTCTCCAGGTCATCAGGGGCATGTGCGGGGTGCCGGCCGCCCGTACCCTCTCCACCGCGAGCCGGGACGACGTGCGCCGCGTCATCGGGCGGATCCACGCGGCCGGGCGGCGGCCGGTGATCCTCGGCAGCCAGGCCCGGCACGTCGCGCCGTACGCCACGCCCGTCCGGGCGGTGGCGATGCTCGCCCGCCAGGACGAGCGGACGCTGACCGAGCCGCCGAACGGGACCTGGAGCCTCACCCTCAACGTATGGATCGCCGAACCCTCACGATGAGGAAATCGACACGCGAGGACGAGTATCCTCGCCGGGCGTGAGCACCGAGTCTTCAGCGCCGCCCCAGATGCCCGCCGACGCGGCCGGGTCCCCCGGCGCCGACCCGGCGGGCGGCCGTGTGCACGTGACGATCGTCCTGCCCTGCTACAACGAGCAGGACCACGTCATCGACGAGGTGGAGCGCATCTGCAAGGCGATGGACAACAGCGGCCACGCCTACGAGTTGCTGGCCGTGGACGACCGCTCGACCGACGCCACGCTGGAACGGCTGCGGGAGGCCGCCCCGCGGTTCCCGCACATGCGGGTGATCGCCTTCCAGCACAACAGCGGCTCGGGCACCGTCCGGCGGATCGGCAGCCAGCAGGCGCGCGGCGACATCGTGGTGTGGACCGACGCGGACATGACCTATCCCAACGAGCGGATCCCCGAGCTGGTCGACATCCTCGACTCCGACCCCTCGGTGGACCAGGTCGTCGGCGCGCGCACCAGCGAGGAGGGCTCGCACAAGGCGCTGCGGGTGCCCGCCAAGTGGTTCATCCGCAAGGTGGCCGAGCGGCTGACCAACTCCAAGATCCCCGACCTGAACTCGGGGCTGCGCGCGTTCAGGCGCGAGGTGTCGCTGCCCTATCTGAGGCTGCTGCCCCCGGGGTTCTCCTGCGTCACCACGATCACCATCGCGTTCCTGTCCAACCAGCACCCGGTGCGCTACGTGCCGATCGAGTACGCCAAGCGGGCGGGCAAGTCGAAGTTCAGGTTCTTCAAGGACGCCTACCGCTACATCCTGCAGGTGCTGCGGATGGTGATGTACTTCAACCCGCTCAAGGTGCTGATGCCGCTCGCGCTGTGGCTGGTCGGGATCGGGCTGGTCAAGGGCGTGTACGACATGATCGTTCACTTCGGCTACTTCGCCAACAACACGATCATGATCTTCGTCACCGGGTTGATCATCGGTTCGATGGCGCTGCTGGCCGACCTGATCGTCCGCTCCCGCGGCGATGTGTGAGGGCCCGCCGACGCCATGAGGGTCGCGATCGTGGGCCCGGCGTTCCCGTACAAGGGGGGCGGCGCGCACCACACCACCGAGCTGGCGCACCGGCTGGCGGCGGCAGGGCACGTCACCGTGCTGGAGTCCTGGCGCGCCCAGTACCCCGGGTTCCTGTATCCGGGGCAGGCGACGATCTCCGAGCCGGAGGGGGAGCCCTTCCCCGGCACCCGGCACCGGCTCCACTGGGGCCGGCCCCACGGCTGGTGGCGCGTCGGCCGCGACCTGCGTTCCTTCGACCTGGTGGTGCTGACGGTGCTCACCTCCGTCCAGGTTCCCGCCTACCTCGGCATCCTGTCGGGGCTGCGGAAGGGCGCGCGGGCGGTGGCGCTGTGCCACAACGTCCTGCCGCACGAGCGCAAGCCCTACGACATGCCGCTGATGAAGGCCCTGCTGCGCCGGGTGGACGGCGTCCTCGTCCACTCCGAGCCGCAGGCGGAACTGGCCCGCGGCCTCACCTCACGCCCCGTGCGGGTGGCCGAGATGCCCGCCCACCTGCCCACGTCCACGCCCGGTGCCGCGCCCGCCCCGGCCGCGGTCACGGGACGGCGTGACCGGCTGCTGTTCTTCGGGATGATCCGCCAGTACAAGGGCCTGGACGTGCTGCTGCGCGCCCTGGCCTCCGGGCCGGACGGCGTCTCCCTCACCGTGGCCGGGGAGTTCTGGGGCGGCATGGAGCAGACCGAGGCGCTGATCAGTGAACTCGGCCTCACGGGGCGCGTGGAGCTGCGTCCCGGCTACGTCCCCGCGGCGGAGGTGCCCGAGCTGTTCGCCTCCGCCGACGCGCTGGTGCTGCCGTACCGGTCGGCGACGGCGTCCCAGAACGTGTGGATGGCCTACGAGTACGGCGTCCCGGTCATCGCCACCCGCGTTGGCTGCTTCCCCGACCAGGTGCGGGACGGCGTGGACGGCCTCATCTGCGAGCCCGATGACGTCGGGTCGCTCGCCGACGCCCTCAAGCGCTTCTACGCTTCCGGTGAGCCGGAACGGCTGCGCGCGGCCGTCCGGCCCGTGGACCACACCCCGCTCTGGAACACCTACGTGGAGGTCCTCACGTCTACTGGGGAGCGCTGACCTGTTCCTCGGCCTGAACGCCCTCGTCTCGGACGGGACGCCTGTTGCGCCCCATCAGGAAGGCGACACCGGCCAGGCCCAGATCGGCGAGCGTCAGCAGGACCCGGGACGAGAGCGCCACCAGGATCGGCCCACCGGCGGGCAGGACGGGGCTGAGCACCATCACCAGCACCGCCTCGCGCGCTCCGATCCCGCCTGGCGCGATGAACACCAGCAGGCCCACCACGAAGGCCAGCGCGTAGGCCCCGGCCGCTTGGAACGGCAGCTCTGCGCCCTTGCCGCCCACGGCGGCGCACAGCATCCACAGGTGGACGCCGTACACGACCCACCCGAGCATGGTCCAGCCCACGGCCACCAGCGTCCTGCCCAGACTGACCGGGTGTTCCAGCGGGGGCCGCTTCACCAGCTTCAGCGCGGTGTCCAGGCACCAGGTGACGATCCTTGGGTGGAGCGCCACCAGCAGCACCGGTGCCAGCGCGAACAGCCACCAGTACCGGTTCCTGGCGGCGTCCGAGGTCAGCGGCAGCGTGACCGCGGCCAGTGCCAGGCCGGCCGCGCACGAGGTGGCGATCGCCAGCATCTGGGAGCTGAAGCTGCGCAGCCGGGGCACCTTGTACTCCCGGGTCATCTCGATCTGCGTCAGCAGCGCCCACACCTTGCCGGGCACGTACTTGCCGAGCTGGGAGATCGCCGAGATCCGGAACGTCGCCCGCACGGGCAGCGGCGACCCCAGGCCGGCCAGGAACGCGCGCCAGCCCAGCATCCACACGAACGACCCGGCGCAGGCCACGGCGAACGCGCCCACCATCGTCGCCCATGACAGGGCCCTGAACGCCCGTACCGTCTCGTCCCACTGGGCCGCCACGCTGTAGACGCAGAACCCGAGCGCGAGCAGCACGAGCAGGACCCGCAGCCCCCGTACCAGGATCGCTCTGGATCTCACACCGTGCCCGCTTCCTCGGCCATGCCGCCCAGACTAGTGGGGCCACGCCCTCTCCCTCGCGTGTCGCTCGCGCGCTACCTGGAGTACGTCCTGGCCGGGCTGACGGCGCCCTAGAGTTGGGCGGGATGAGGATTTCCGATGTGGTCGCCTTCATGGGGCACCAGGTACACGTGTGCCGGTACCGCGAGGCCGGGACGCTGCTCGACTGGATGGGGCCGGATCTGACCGGCAAGCGCGTCCTGGACGTGGCGGGCGGCGACGGCTACTGGGCCGGGCGGGCGCGCAGGCGCGGCGCCGAGGCCGTCTCGATCGACCTGATGCGCAGCAAGATGGAGTACGGCAGGACGCTGGCGCACGCGCCCGCGCTGATCGAATGCGACGCGCTGCGGCTGCCGTTCGCGGACGGCTCGTTCGACGCGATCCTGTCGGTCTGCGCCATCGAGCACTTCGACGACGGCGGCAGGTCCCTGGACGAGATGGCCCGCGTGCTCAGGCCGGGCGGGGAGATCTTCATGTCCGCCGACGTGCTGAGCCGTGCCGACGCCTGGCCGAAGCTGCGCGACGCGCACAAGGCCAAGTACCACGTCCAGCACACCTACACCCACGAGAGCCTGGGCAAGCTGATGGACGCGCGCGGGCTCGACGTGATCAAGCATTCCTACCAGTTCCGCACCGCCGCGGCCGAGCGGCTGTACCTGTCGCTGTCGGCGTACGGAGGCAAGGTCGGCTTCAACGCGGCGGCGCCGCTGATCCCGCTGGTGGCCATGACCGACCGCAAGGCGCCCAACGAGCGCGGCAGCATCGTGCTGATCCGCGCCCGCAAGCGTGACTGATCGTCACCGCCCGGTCTACGCCCAGCCCAACGGAATGTTTCACCTGGGTTGCGCTACGCCAGGAACTGGGTGGCGTTGCTCACGTTCGGCCCTGTTCGGCGTAGGCTCGGGGTGGACGGGGGAGTGAGCCCCTTTCACTCCACCGGCCTTCGGGCGGTAGCCCTGGGGGACTGGGGGTCCGCCCCCAGAGAGAACACCAAGCCCGGATAGGGGTGGACCTTTGGCACCTCGGATTCTGCTCGACGCCACTGCGGTCCCCGCCGATCGCGGGGCGTTGGGACGGTACGTCGACGGTCTGCTGCGGGCCCTGCACGAGCTCGGGGCCGACCTCGCCGTGGCGTGCCAGCGCGCGGACGAGGAACGGTACGGCGCGCTCGCGCCGCAGGCCCAGATCGTCAAGGGCCCGGCCGCGCTGGCGCACCGGGCGTCCAGGCTGTCCTGGGAGCAGTCCGGGCTGCCGTACGTGGCGCGGCAGGTGAACGCGGACGTGATCCACCTGCCGACGTACACGATCCCCATCCAGGCGGGCCGCCCCACCGTGGTGACCATCCACGACGTGACGCTGTTCGCCGAGCCCGAGATACACGACCCGGTGCGCACCACCTACATCAAGTCGGCGACCCGCACGGCGGCCCGCCGCGCGACCCGGCTGATCGCCCCGTCCCGTGCCACCAGGGACGAGCTGGTGCGGCTGCTGGGCGCCGACCCCGCGTGCATCGACGTGGCGTACCACGGCGTTGACCACGAGGTGTTCCACCGCCCGTCCGCGGACGAGATCAAGCGGGTCTCCGACCGGCTGGGCCTGCACGGCCACCCGTACGTCGCCTACCTGGGCGCCCTGGAGCCGCGCAAGAACGTGCCCAACCTCATCAGGGGCTGGGTGCGGGCCTGCTCCGACTACCCCGACCCGCCCGCGCTCGTGCTGGCGGGCAGCGGCGGATGGGACGACGAGGTCGACGCGGCGCTGTCCACCGTCCCCCTGGAGCTGAACGTGGTGCGCCCCGGTTACCTGCCGTGGCCCGCGCTGCCCGGCTTCTTCGGCGGCGCGCTGGCGGTGGCGCTGCCGAGCAGGGGCGAGGGCTTCGGGCTTCCCGTGCTGGAGGCCATGTCCTGCGGCGCGCCCGTCCTCACCACGCGCCGCGGTCCCCTGCCCGAGGTCGGCGGGGACGCCGTCGCCTACACGGAGCCGGACGCGTCGTCCATCGCCGCCGCCCTGGAGGCCCTGATCGAGGACCCGGACCGGCGTGCCGCCCTGGCCGACGCCGCCTACGAGCGCTCGCAGGGCTTCAGCTGGCACGCCTCCGCCGAGGCCCACCTGATGTCGTACGAGCGGGCCGTCGCCAAGTACGCCACCCCGGGGTAGAAAGGGCCGTCCCGGATAGCCGACCGCGCAGGTAGCGCCCGGTTGTTCACTCGTTGCCAGTAGGCTCTGCCGGACCGTTTCCAGCCGAGGAGGCCGGGGCCCGAACCGGCCGTCGTCGAAGTCGTGGAAGGAGCCTTTTGGAAGCGATCCTGTTGGTCGGCGGACAGGGCACCCGCCTGCGGCCGTTGACCATCTCCACCCCGAAACCCCTCCTTCCCACGGCGGGCGTCCCCTTCCTGGCCCACCAGTTGGCGCGCGCCAAGGCGGCGGGCGTGAAGCGCATCGTGTTCGCCACGTCCTACCGGGCGGGGATGTTCGAGGCCGCGTTCGGCGACCGCGCCTACGGCGTCGACCTGGTCTACGTGTGCGAGGACGAGCCGCTCGGCACCGGCGGCGCCATCCGGAACGCGGCACGCGCCCTCACCTGCGGCTCCGAGGAGCCCGTCCTTGTCCTCAACGGCGACATCCTGTCGGGTCACGACGTGGTGTCCCAGGTGGCGCTGCACGAGAAGGCGGGGGCCGCGGCGACGCTGCACCTGACGCCCGTGGAGGACCCGTCCCGCTTCGGCTGCGTGCCCACCGACGGGCGGGGCCGGGTCACCGCGTTCCTGGAGAAGACCCCGGATCCGGTCACCGACCAGATCAACGCGGGCTGCTACGTCTTCCGGCGCGACGCGATCGACGCCATCCCGCCCGGACGGGTCGTGTCGGTCGAGCGCGAGACCTTCCCCGAGATGATCACTTCCGGCGCGGTCGTGATGGGTTATGTGGAGTCGGAGTACTGGCTGGACGTGGGCACCCCGCAGGCGTTCGTCCAAGGCTCCCGCGATCTGGTGCTGGGCCGGCTGGAGTCGTCCGCCATGCCCGGCCCGCCCGGCGAGCTGCTGGTCCTCGAAGGGGCCGACGTGAGGGAGGGCGCCACGGTCGGCGGCGGCACGACGGTGGGCCGCGGCGCGGTCGTGGAGCCCGGCGCGACGGTCACGGGCAGCGTCCTGCTGGACGGGGCGTTCGTGGCGGAGGGCGCCACCGTGCACGACTCGGTGCTGGGCCACGACGCGAGGGTCGGCCCCGGGGCGGTGCTGGACGGTGTCGTCCTCGGCGACGGCGCGGTGGTCGGCCCCGGCAACGAGCTGCGGGGCGGGCTGCGCGTCTGGCCTGAGGTCGAGTTGCCCGCCACGGCGGTGCGGTTCTCCGCCGATGCCTGAGGTGGCCGCCGGCGAGCTTTCCGCCGGGTCGGGTGACGGCGTGCCGCGCGTCCGGTTGTGGGAGCCGGGGTTCGCGGTCGATCTAGGGCTGACGCTGCTGCCGCACCGGCGCGGGCGGCGGGACCCGGCGTTCCGGATCGAGCGGGACGGGACGGTCTGGCGTGCCTCGTACACCCCGGAGGGCCCCGGGACGCTGCGGCTGCGGGCGCGCGGGCACGTCGTCGAGGCCGCCGCCTGGGGGCCGGGCGCGGACTGGCTGCTGGAGGGGGTCCCGGACCTGCTGGGGGCGCGGGACGTCCCCGAGGAGTTCGAGCCCCGGCATCCGGTCGTCCAGGAGGCGGCGGCGCGCCATCCCGGGCTGCGGATCGGCCGGACCGGCCGCGTCTTCGAGGCCCTGGTCCCCGCGGTGCTGGAGCAGAAGGTCCTCGGCTTGGAGGCGTACCGTGCCTGGTCGTACCTGCTGCGCCGGTTCGGGCGTCCCGCCCCGGGCAATCCGGCGCTGCGGGTGCCGCCGCCGCCCGAGGTGTGGATCAGGATCCCGTCGTGGGAGTGGCACAGGTCCGGCGCCGAGCCGGTCCGGGCCAGGACGATCATCGGGGCCGCGCGGGTCGCGGACCGGCTGGAGGAGGACGCGGCCGAGCCCCGGCTGCGTTCGCTGCCGGGGATCGGCGTGTGGACGGCGGCGGAGATCCGGCAGCGGGCCGTCGGCGACGCCGACGCCGTCTCCGTCGGTGACTACAACCTGCCGGGGCTGGTGGGCTGGTCGCTGGCCGGGCGGAAGGTGGACGACGCCGGGATGCTGGAGCTGCTCGCCCCATACGCGGGTCACCGGCACCGGGTCACCAGGCTGCTCGAACTGGGCGGCGCGGCGCCGCCCCGCCGGGGGCCGCGTCTTCCCGTTCGTGACTACCGGGGCTTCTGACGCCACCGTGCGCCGGAACACCGTGCGCCGGGACGCGCTCGCCGCCTACAGGAGGGGCGTCGCCGTGGCGCTGCCTGGGCCGCCGCCAGAAGTGGCCGGGCGTCCAGTCGAGGCCGTCGCGGGTGTCGGTGCCGAACAGCGGTCCGAGGACGGCCAGGGCGACGAGGAGGAGAATGATCCACATGGTGGTGTCCTAGCGGTGAGAACGGCTGGGGTGAGCCCTGGCCAGGGGCCCTTCACTGAACCGCGGTGACTTCATTCTCGTGCGTTGAATCATTCAGGTCCAGCGACAGTTGCTGCAGGATTCGTGTAAGAATCGCTTCACAATGTTGGATCTCGGCAGGTTACGGATGCTGCGCGAGCTCAAGCTGCGCGGCACGGTGGGCGCCGCCGCGGACGCCCTGGGCTACAGCCCGTCCGCGGTGTCGCAGCAGCTCGCCCAGTTGCAGAAGGACGCCGGTGTCGAGCTGGTCGAACGGGTCGGGCGCCGGTTGCGGCTGACCGCGGCGGGGGAGACGCTGGCCGGTCACGCCGAGACGCTGCTGGCTCAGGCGCAGCGTGCGGAGGAGGAGACGCTGGCCGCCAGCGGCCGGGTCGCGGGCGTGGTACGGCTGGTCGGCTTCCAGACGGCGCTGCTGCACGTGCTCGCGCCCGCGCTGCCGCGACTGGCGGAGGCGTATCCGGAGCTGGTGGTGGACGTCCTGGACGAGGAGTTCCACCGGGTGCTGCAAGCGCTGGTGATGGCCGAGATCGATGTCGTGCTGACCGACGAGTACAGCCACCTGCCCCGCCCGCACCGTCCCGAACTGGCCGCCGAGGTGCTGATCACCGAGCCGATGCGGCTCGTGCTCGCGGAGGACGACCCGCTGGCCGGGACCGGGCCGGTGTCGATGGCCGAGCTGGCCGGTCGCGCCTGGGCGACGAGCCGCGCCGGCACCAACCTCGCCGACCTTCTCGAACGCACCTGTGTCGAGCTGGGCGGGTTCCGGCCGGACGTGCGGTACCGGTCCAACGACGTCCTGGTGGTCCGGACGATGGTGGCGCGGGCGCGGGCCGCCGCGTTCCTGCCCTATCTGGCGGTCGCGGAGGGGGAGGCCGGTATCGTGCCGGTCGACCTCGCCGAGGGCGGGGTCCAGCGCCGCATGGTGATGTGGACGAGGGTGGGCGCCGAGGTGCGGCCGTCCGTCCGCGCCGTCCTGGACGCCCTGCGCGCCTCGGCCGACGCCCTGGCCGCCCGCCTCCCCCGCCTCGTGCGCGGAGTGCCCGAGGGGGAATAGATTCGGCCGTGCGGCGGCTGTGCCGAATGTTCCGGATCACGTGGTTCGTGGTCTTCACCCCTGATTTTCTATGACGCTTGGCATAGAGTGCGCTTCATGAGCACTTCGAGTGAGGCGGTCGCGAGCCGCCGAGCGGAGGCGAGGCCATGAGCGGGGGCGGCGTGACCGAGAGCGCTCTCCGGCGTGCGCTGGCCAGGGCGCGCGACGGCAAGACACTGGATCTGGACGAGGCCACCACCCTGCTGCACGCACGCGGCGAGCGGCTCGACGACCTGCTGGGTCACGCCGCGCGGACCCGGGACGCGGGGCTGGAGGCGGCGGGCCGTCCCGGCGTCATCACCTACAGCCGCAAGGTCTTCATCCCGCTCACCCGGCTGTGCCGGGACCGCTGTGGCTACTGCACGTTCGCGACCGTCCCGCACCGGCTGGAGTCGCCGTTCCTCAGCCCGGACGAGGTGCTGGAGATCGCACGGCAGGGCGCGGCGCTCGGGTGCAAGGAAGCGCTGTTCACCCTCGGCGACCGTCCCGAGGACCGGTGGAAGCAGGCACGGGAGTGGCTGGACGCGCACGGCTACGACGACACGCTCTCGTACGTGCGGGCGATGGCCGTGCGCGTGCTGGAGGAGACCGGGCTGCTGCCGCACCTCAACCCGGGCGTGCTGGGGTGGCGTGACTTCCAGCGGCTCAAGCCGGTGTCGCCCTCGATGGGGATGATGCTGGAGACGACCGCGACCCGGCTGTTCACCGAGAAGGGCGGCCCGCACTTCGGGTCGCCGGACAAGGACCCCGCCGTGCGGCTCCGGGTGCTGGAGGACGCGGGCCGCACCAACGTCCCGTTCACCACCGGCATCCTGATCGGCATCGGGGAGACGGTGCGCGAGCGGGCCGAGGCGATCTTCGCGATCCGCAGGACGATGCGGGAGTACGGCGCGATCCAGGAGGTGATCGTCCAGAACTTCCGCGCCAAGCCCGACACCAAGATGCGCGACACCCCGGACGCCGAGCTGGAGGAACTGGCCGCGACGATCGCCGTGACCCGGCTGGTGCTGGGGCCGAAGGCGCGCGTCCAGGCGCCGCCGAACCTGGTGGACGACCAGTACGCGCTGATGCTGCGGGCGGGGATCGACGACTGGGGCGGCGTGTCGCCGCTGACCCCCGACCACGTCAACCCGGAACGCCCCTGGCCGCAGATCGACGAGCTGGCCGCCCGCACCGCCGAGCAGGGCTTCACCTTGCGGGAACGGCTCACGATCTACCCCGAGTACGTCAAGCGCGGCGAGCCCTGGCTCGACCCGCGTCTCACCGCGCACGTCGCCGCCCTGGCCGACCCCGAGACCGGCCTGGCCCGCGAGGACGCCGTGGTCGAGGGACGCCCGTGGCAGGAGCCCGGTTCGGAAAGCGCCCCGAGTGGTGCCGGTGGCTACGAGTCGTTCGGCGGCACGGGCCGTACCGACCTGCACGTCGAGATCGACACCACCGGGCGCACCACCGACCGCCGCGAGGACTTCGACTCCGTCTACGGCGACTGGGACGCGCTGCGCGAGAGGATGAGCGCGCCCGCGCGCTTCGACGCGGACGTGAAGGCCGCCCTCGCCCGGCCGGGTGAGGGCGGCTCACGGGATGAAAGGAGCCACCGCAATGAGGGATCGCAGCCGGGCCGAGGCCATCCGTGCCTCGGCGCGCGGGGGGATGCCTCCCGTCCAGGACGCCGGTACGGTCGCGCGCTCGCTCACGGCGCCCATGATTAGGCATCCCCCCGGGCTGGCAATCGCGCTCGATCACGCGGCGCGCGGCTGGCATGTGGTGCCGTTGTCGCCGGTCAGTAAACGTCCCCTGGCCAACTGCCCGACCTGCCGCGATCGGCAAGGCCACCCCGCCCACGCCATCGAAGGATGCCCGTGCATCCCGGCCGGTGGCTGGTGCCATGGAGTACGGGCCGCCACAACCGACCCCGCCCGCCTTACCAGGTGGTGGGGGCGTCAGCCCGATGCCGTTCCCGGGATCGCGGCGGGGCCGTCGCTGCTAGTGCTGATCGACATCGACACCCACGGCGAGGCCCTGCCCACCGACCTGGCGACCGGCCTGCCGCCCGGCATCGACCTGACCACCGAACCCGTCCCGGCCGAGCTGTGGAATCGCCCCGGCGCCTTGCGGGATGGACGCGACGCGCTGCGGATCCTGGCGCGGGCACGCGGCGGCCCTCATCCCTGGCCGACCGACGTCGAGCGACCATCCGGCCTTGATGTCCACGCGCCAGGCGATGCCTCGCCGGCCGCCCGCCTGTCGCAGGTCGCCGGCCGGTGCGCGGTACCACAGGTGCCGGCCGCCCGATGGCGTGGTGACCGTGACGGGCTGGAGCCATCCGGGCATGTGCCCAGGGCGGTCAAGGTCGCCGCGGGTGTGCCGGTAGGTGCCGGTGCGGGAGGTGGCGCCGGGGGCGATGCCGTAGGACACCCCGAACCCCTCGAAGGGAGTGACGGCCACCCATGTCCACACATCCCCACCCGCGCACCATCACCAGGGGGGCACGCTTCATGACCCACCCCGATACAACGCCAATCGGCCAGGCTGCTGACCGGGGACCGGTCAACGGCGCCGCCCTGCTCGACAATCTCCGTGACGCACTGACCCGCTACGTAGTACTGCCCAGCGAGCACGCCGCCGACGCCGTCACGCTGTGGATCGCCGCCACCCACGCCCAACCCGCATGGCCGCACGCGCCCCGCCTGGTCATCAAAGGACCGGAGAAACGGTGCGGCAAATCCCGGCTGCTGGACGTGGTTGAAGGCACCTGCCACGACCCCTTCATCACCGTCAACTCCTCCCCGGCCGCCGTCTACCGGTCCATCACCGCCGACCCGCCGGTGCTGCTGGTGGATGAGGCCGACACCATCTTCGGCCCCAACGCCGAGGGCAACGAGGATCTGCGCGGGCTGCTGAACGCGGGGCATCAGCGCAACCGGCCCGCCAAGCGCTACGACGCCACCCGCAACCGCGTCGAGTCCATCCCCACCTTCGCCATGGCCGCACTCGCCGGCATCGGCGCCATGCCCGGCACCATCGAAGACCGCGCCGTCTCATCCGGATGCGCCGCCGCGCCCCCGGCGAGACCGTCGCCCCGTTCCGGTACAAACGCGACCGGCCCCCGCTGCGCCGGTTGGCGGCCGACCTGCACCGGTGGCTACGCGCCGACCTGGAAACTCTGGAAAGGGCCGAACCGGCAATGCCGGTCGAAGACCGCGCCGCCGACACCTGGGAACCCCTGGTCGCCGTCGCCGACCACGCTGGCGGGCACTGGCCCGCCCGCGCCCGCGCCGCCGTACTCGCGCTGACCGCAGAGGCCGAAGACAACAGCCAACTCTCGCCCCGGCTGCGGCTGCTGGTCGACTGCCGCACCGCGTTCGGCGCCGACACCGCCCTCCCCACCGCCGTCCTACTCGACCGGCTCAAGGCCGACCCCGAAGCACCCTGGAACGACTACGGCCCCAACGGGCTGACCGCGATGAAACTCGGGGCGCTACTCCGCGAATACGACATCCGATCCGACACCATCCGATTCCCCGGCACCGGCAAACAAGCCAAGGGCTACCACCGCGCCGATTTCCTCGACGCCTGGGCGCGGTACTGCCCCGCCCACGAACCGCCCGCAACGCCCGTCAGGGACGCCACCGTGCTCACCCTGCCCGGGACAGCCGTACCAGCCGTACCAGCCTCAAAACCCCAGGTCACCGCTGGTACGGCTTCAAACCCTGGTACGGCTTAGCCGTACCACCCCAAAAAGCCGTACCAGCCCTGACCAGCGAAAACGACGCTGGTACGGCTGGTACGGCTACCCCTCCCAAACCGGAAGCACCACGGCCCCGGCGGGCTTACCACCACGCAACCGCGCCGGGGCCGCCCCCACAAACGGAGGTCGCCCCAGCATGTCCGAACAGCCCCCCAACGTGCCGCCGAGCATGCGCCTGTTCAAGGTTGAAGACGTCATGGCCATGCTCTCCCTGGGCCGCAACACCGTCTTCGAGCTCATCCGCACCGGGCGCCTGCGATCGGTCAAGGAAGGCCGGTCCCGACTCATCCCCGGCAGCGCCATCGCCGAGTACATCCAGCTACTGGAACGCGAGGCCGATCACGCCGCCTGATCCACCACCCCGCCAAGCCCTGAAAGGCCGATACATGACCAAAACCGCACTCGGCACACTGGAAGAACCCGACGAAAAACGGAAGCGCCGTAAGCGTGCCCGCGCTAATGGCGAAGGATCGATCTTTCCCTACCGCAACGGCTATGCAGCCTACGTGTGGGTGAC
>NZ_JBIMPP010000054.1:0-55345 GCF_043906805.1 Actinomadura sp. SCN-SB
CCGGGCCACTTCGAACGACTCCGCGAAGACGACTCCAGCAAGGACGGCAAGGCCGCCGGAGATCCCCGGAACCCCGGGAAGGCCCCGTGGCCCCGGCGGCACGGCTCATCGACCGGACGGAGGACCTGGTGAAGAAGCTCCCCATGCTCCGCAAGGGCGACGAGGGCGAACACGTCCAGACGCTGCGGGCCCTCCTGATGGCCCGCTCCCACCCGGAGGTCGAGACGGTGGACGGGCCCTTCGACACCACGGTCGAGAAGGCCGTCCGAGCCGTCCAGGCATGGGGACGGGTCGAGGTCGACGGGATCGTCGGCCCGCAGACCTGGCCGGTGCTGCTGCGCGTGCACTGAGCGGCCACCGAGCCTCCCTGCCCGCCCGCCGGCGGTGTGCGTCCACCACCCGTTCCCTGCACCCGCCGGCGGGCTTCTCTGGCCGGTCGTCGTCCCAAGGCCGGTCGGCTTCCCAGAGGCCGGTCGGCCGAAGGCGGCCGCCCGTCCGGCGGGACGGACGGTGCCGTTCGGTGCGGTTCACCGACCGTTCGTCACGTTTCACCCACCGTCCATCCCGGGTCACTGCATTGGTCAGTTGCGGTCAGCGTGAAATAGGACACACCAGGGACTAGTACACGCTTCAACCACGGAATAGGTTCGTAGCGTCGTTCGCTCGCCCTCCCCCTCGGAGGAGGCCCCGGTGCCGTGGCCCGACCGGCGCGCACCCCAGCGCGCACCGCCCCCAGGGACGTCTCTCCCTGCCAGCCCCACCCCGAGACACCCCTGGGAGAACGAATGGCTCAGATCAAGGTCGAGGTCGACGGCGTGACCTATGAGGACGACGTCGAACCGCGTCTCCTGCTCGTCCACTACCTGCGTGACCGGCTGGGCAAGGGCGGAACCCCGGTCGGCTGTGACACCACCAACTGCGGCGCCTGCACCGTCCTGATGGACGGGCTGAGCGTGAAGAGCTGCTCCGTGCTCGCCGTCCAGGCGGACGGAAGGCAGATCACCACCGTCGAGGGGCTGGGCACCGGCGCCGGCGACCATCCCATGCAGAAGGCGTTCCACCAGGAGCACGCGCTGCAGTGCGGCTACTGCACCCCCGGCATGATCATGGCGTCGATCGACCTGCTGCGGGACAACGCCGACCCCTCCGACGAGGAGATCAGGGAAGGGCTTGAGGGCAACCTGTGCCGGTGCACCGGCTACCAGAACATCGTCCGCGCCGTGCGGTCCGCGGCGGCCGAGATGCGGGCGGGCGCCGACGGGCAGGCGGCGACGGCGACGGCACCGGCGGAGAGCGGGAGGTGAGGACATGACCGCGACGAACGAGGCCCCGGCCGGCGAGGTCGGCACCCCGCGGCGGCGCTCCGAGGACGCCCGCCTGATCACCGGGCGGACCCGGTGGACCGACAACATCCAGCCGCAGGGCACGCTGCACGTGGCGTTCCTGCGCAGCCCGCACGCGCACGCGCGGATCTCCGGCGTGGACGTGGAGCAGGCGCGTGGCCGTCCCGGGGTGGTGGCGGTGCTCACCGGCGCCGACCTGGCCGAGGAGCAGGGCTCGCTGCCGTGCGCGTGGCCGGTCACCGAGGACATCAAGATCCCCGACCATCCGCCGCTGGCGGTGGACGAGGTGCGGTTCGTCGGGGAGCCGGTGGCGATCGTGGTGGCCCGGGACCGCTACACCGCCGTCGACGCCCTCGAAGAGATCGACGTGGACTACGAGCCGCTGCCGGCCGTCGTCGACATGGAACGGGCGGTCGAGCAGGCGGACGGGCTGGTCCACGAGTCGCTCGGCACCAACGAGAGCTACACGTGGGTGTTCGAGAACGGCGACATGGACGCGGCGATGCGGGACGCGCCGGTGGTGCTGGAGCGCCGGTACGTGCAGCAGCGGCTGATCCCGTCGGCGATGGAGCCGCGCGCCGTGCTGGCCGTGCCGGACGGCGACGGCTACACCCTGTACTCGGCCACGCAGATCCCGCACGTGCTGCGGCTGATGCTGTCGGTCGTCACGCAGATCCCCGAGCACCAGATCCGGGTCGTCGCCCCGGACGTCGGCGGCGGCTTCGGCTCCAAGCTGCAGGTGACCGCCGAGGAGGTGCTGCTCCTGCTGCTGGCCCGCAGGCTGGGCCGCCCGGTCAAGTGGACGGAGTCGCGCAGCGAGGGCAACCTGACCGTCCACCACGGCCGCGACCAGATCCAGAAGATCACGCTCGCGGCGGAGCGGGACGGCCGGATCCGCGGGCTCAAGGTGGACCTGCTGGCCGACATGGGCGCGTACCTGATGCTGGTCACGCCGGGCATCCCGATCCTGGGCGCGTTCATGTACAACGGCATCTACAAGATGGACGCCTATTCGTTCACGTGCCGGGGGATCTTCACCACGAAGACGCCCACCGACGCGTACCGGGGCGCGGGACGGCCGGAGGCCACCTTCGCGCTGGAACGGATGATGGACGAGCTGGCCGCCGAGCTCGACCTGGACCCGATCGAGGTGCGGCGCCGCAACTGGATCAAGCACGAGGAGTTCCCGTACGAGACCATCGCGGGGCTGACCTACGACTCGGGGAACTACGAGGCGGCCACGGACCGGGCGCTGGCCCTGTTCGAGTACGACAAGCTCCGCGCCGAGCAGGCCGACCGGCGGGAGCGCCGCGACCCGGTGCAGCTCGGCATCGGCGTGTCCACGTACACGGAGATGTGCGGGCTGGCCCCGTCCCGGGTGCTGGGGTCGCTGTCGTACGGCGCGGGCGGCTGGGAGCACGCCGCGGTGCGGGTCCTGCCGTCGGGCGTGGTCGAGGTGGTCACGGGGTCGTCCCCGCACGGCCAGGGGCACGCGACGGCGTGGGCGCAGATCACCGCGGACCGGCTCGGGGTGCCGTTCGAGGACGTCCGCGTCCTGCACGGTGACACGGCGGTGGCGCCGAAGGGCATGGACACCTACGGGTCCCGTTCGCTGGCGGTCGGCGGCGTCGCGCTCTACAGCGCCTGCGACAAGGTGATCGAGAAGGCCCGCAAGGTGGCGGCGCACCTGATGGAGGCGTCCGAGCAGGACCTGGAGTTCACCGGCGGCCGGTTCAGCGTGCGCGGCGTGTCGGAGGAGGGCCGCACCCTCCAGGAGGTCGCGACGGCCGCGTTCGCGGCGCACGACCTGCCGGACGGCGTGGAGCCCTCGCTGGACGCCGACGCCACGTTCGACCCGGAGAACTTCTCGTTCCCGCACGGCACCCATCTGTGCGCGGCCGAGGTGGACACCGAGACCGGCATGGTGAGGATCCGCTCGTACGTGGCGGTGGACGACATCGGCAAGGTGATCAACCCGCTGATCGTGGAGGGGCAGGTGCACGGCGGTCTCGCGCAGGGCATCGCGCAGGCCCTGTACGAGGAGGCGGTGTACGACGCCGACGGCAACCTGCAGACGACCACGATGGCCGACTACCTGCTGCCCTCGGCGGCCGACCTGCCCGACTTCACGCTCGACCGCACCGAGACCCCGGCCACGTCCAACCCGCTCGGGGTGAAGGGCGTCGGCGAGGCCGGCACGATCGCGTCCACCCCGGCCGTGGTCAACGCGATCGTGGACGCGCTGCGCCCGTACGGCGTCGACGACGTCCCGATGCCGTGCTCGCCGGAACGGGTCTGGCGGGCGTTGCGCGAGGCGACCGAGCAGGCTGGAGGTGCGCAGTGATCCCCGCGACGTTCGACTACGTCCGTCCCGGCTCGCTCGACGAGGCGGTGTCCGCGCTGGCCGAGGCGGGCGAGGACGCCAAGGTGCTGGCCGGGGGGCAGAGCCTGATGCCGTTGCTGCGGCTGCGGCTCGCCTACCCGGACGCGCTGATCGACCTGGACCGGGTGGACGCGCTCAGGGAGATCAGGGACGACGGCGACGCGCTGGTGATCGGCGCGATGGCCACCCACTACCAGGTGATGGGCGATCCGCTGGTGAACGAGCACGCGCCGCTGATCGTCAAGGCCACGGCGACGGTGGCGGATCCGGCGGTGCGGCACCGCGGCACGTTCGGCGGGTCGCTGGCGCACGCCGACCCCGCGGGCGACCTGCCCGCCGTGGCGGTGGCGCTGGACGCGGTGTTCCTGGTCCGCTCGGTGCGCGGCGAACGGGAGATCCCCGCGAAGGACTTCTTCGTGGACTGGATGACCTCGGCGATGGAACCGGACGAGCTGCTGGTGGGCGTGCGCGTCCCCAAGCTCGGCGCCGGCTGGGGCGTCCACTACGAGAAGTTCAACCGCACCGCGCAGGCGTGGGCGGTGGTGGGCGTCGCCGCCGCGGTCCGCCGGCAGAGCGGGGCGATCGAGGAGGCCCGCGTGGCGCTGACCAACATGGGCCCGGCGCCGGTGCGGGCGACCGCGGTCGAGGAGTTCATCGCGGGCCGTTCGGTGTCGGAGGACGCGTTCCGCGCCGCGGGCGGCAAGGCGGCCGAGGGCACCTCGCCCCCGACCGACCTGCACGGCTCGGCCGAGTACCGGCGGCATCTGGCCACGGTGCTGACGGCGCGGGCGCTGACCGCGGCGGCCGCGGTCTGACGGTCCCGCCAGGGGCGGAACGCCGGAGCGTCAGGCGTTCCGCCCCAGGGGGGCGCCTGGCGGCGCGACGACGCCGGGTCGTAAGGTCACGGACAGGCCCCCCGGATGAGAAGGACCGAAAACATGGAGCTCGACCACGAATTCACCGTTCCGGTACCGGTGGATCAGGCTTGGTCGGTGCTGCTCGACGTGGAACGGGTGGCGTCCTGCATGCCGGGCGCGACGCTGGACTCGGTCGACGGCGAGGAGTACTCGGGCCGGATGAGGGTGAAGGTCGGCGCGATGACCATCACCTACCGAGGCACCGCCCGCATCACCTCGGCGGACGAGTCGTCCCGCACGATCACGCTGGAGGCCGCGGCCAAGGAGGCGCGGGGGTCGGGCACCGCGTCGGCGACCGTGGTGTCGCGACTGCACCCCGTCCCCGCGGAGGAAACGGCTTCCGGTGAGGACGAGGGCGGCTCGACCCGTGTGACCGTCCGCACCAAGCTGGACGTGACCGGCCGCCCCGCCCAGTTCGGGCGCAACATCCTCTCGGAGGTCGGCGCCAAGCTGATCACGCGGTTCGCGACCGAGCTGGCGGCCCGGCTGGAGTCCGAGCCAGCGCCGGAACAGGCAGCGCCGGAACAGGCAGCGCCGGAGAAGAGCGAGCCGGAGACGGCCACGGCGGAGGACACGCCCAAGGTGCCGCGGCAGCGCCAGGCGAGCGCCGCCGAGTCGACGTCGTCGGACGACCCGGTCGTCACCCCCATCAGGCGGAGCGGCGGCCCGGACGACGCGATCGACCTGCTGGAGGTCGCGGGCCCGTCGGTGGCCAAGCGCGCCGTGCCCGCGCTGGCCGCCGTGCTGGCGCTGGTGCTGGTCGTCCGCTTCCTGGTACGGCGGCGCCGCGGGTCCTGAGCCCAACCGAAAACCTGGGGAAAAGCACGGTCAACGATTGGGTCTGTACCGGCGCGCGGGTGGCGGCGCGGCGGCGCCATGCCGTCCGCTGGGTGCGTGGACACCATCGAGATTCAGCGGATCGTCGAACTCGAGGATGACAACTGGTGGTACCGCGAGCGCCGCGGCATCCTCGCCCGGGAGCTGCGCCGCATGGCGATGCCGGGCACGGCCGTCGACATCGGCGCGGCGGGCGGCGGCAACACCCGGGTGCTGCGGGAGCACGGCTGGGAGGCCATCGCGGTCGACAGTTCCACCACCGCCGTCGACCTGTGCCTCTCCCAGGGGATCGAGGCGTACCACGGTGACGCGCGCTACCTGCCGCTGCCGTCCCGCGGGCAGGACCTGGCGCTGGCGTTCAACGTCCTGGAGCACATCGAGGAGGACCGCGACGCCGCCGCCGAGATCGCCCGGGTGCTGCGGCCCGGCGGCACCGCGCTGATCGCCGTCCCCTGCGACATGGCGCTGTGGTCGGCGCATGACGTCGCGCTCGGCCGGGTCCGCCGCTACTCCCGCCTCGACCTGGTCGACCTGCTGGAGGGCGCGGGCCTGGTGGTGGAACGGCTGTGGAACTGGAACGTGCTGCTGCGCCCGCTGGTCCGGATGCGCCGTCACCGCGCCCGGCACCGCGAGGACATGACGCAGCTCCGCCCGGTGACCAACGAGGCGCTGCGGCTGATCACGTTCGTGGAGCGCCACCTGCCGGTGAAGTCGTGGCCGGGCGTGACCTTGTTCGCCCGCGCCCACCGGCCCTGGTTCTAGGGCGCCCGGTCGCGGGGCGCCCTGTCGGAGGACGCCGCCTGCCCTACACACCCGTCGTGACCGCGGTACGCCCGGAACGGGAGGACCCGGGCTCGACGGGTTCGGGCGGCGGCGCCACGTACCCGCGCGACGCCTGGCAGAACCGGATGACCAGGGCCAGCTCGAAGACGACCATCAGCGCGCCCGCGACGGCGACGACGGGCAGCACCAGCCCGGTGAGGGGGCCGACGACGAACGCGGCCATCTGGAACTCGATGCCGCTCACCAGGTGCATGCGGATCCGCCGGCGCAGCAGGGCCGCGCGCAGCCGCATGTAGAGGGCGGGCATGTCCAGCCCCTTGAGCCTGAACCCGGGGGGCCGCATCTCGATCGCCGACACCTTCGCGTCCAGCCCGGCGGCCCGCATGCGGCTGCGCATCTTCCGGCGCGCCTTATGGATCTGCGGGCCGTTGACGTACCGGACCATGTCCAGGGCGAGGATCGCGCAGCCCATCCCGAGATAGGCGGTGTCGCCCGTCGTCCCGTACAGGCCGTAGGCGAGCGCGACCGCGCAGGCGGCGTCGCGGACACGGTCGAGCATGAAGTCCAGCCAGGCGCCGAACGGGGAGCCCGTCCCCTTCAGCCTGGCGATCTTCCCGTCACAGCAGTCCAGGACGAACCCGGCATGGTAGAGCAGCGCGCCGGCGATCAGCCAGCTGGGCGTCCCCCGCAGAAAGCAGCACGCCGCGCCGATGCCCAGAGCGAACGCGGCCACGGTGATCCGGTCAGGGGTGACGCGATCCCGCGCGGCGAGCCACCGGGTCAGCCGGACGGCCAGCGGATCGACCAGCAGCACGGTCCACCAGGCGTCGCGTCGCTTGCAGACGGCGCGGACATCGTCCAGGGAGTACGAGGCCATGCGGGCCAGCATGCTGACCCGGCGGCGCGGGCGCCGGGAGGATCGCGACGACCCGACCGTTGCCTGATGGAGACTTGACCCGCATCAGGCTTGACTCGTCTTGGGAAAGGGTCTCCCTCATTCCCACTCGATGGTGCCGGGGGGCTTGCTGGTGATGTCCACCACCACCCGGTTGATCTCCCGGACCTCGTTGGTGATCCGGGTGGAGATCCTCTGCAGCACCTCGTAGGGCAGCCGCGCCCAGTCGGCGGTCATCGCGTCCTCGCTGGTCACGGGGCGCAGCACGACGGGGTGGCCGTAGGTGCGGCCATCGCCCTGCACCCCGACCGAGCGGACGTCGGCCAGCAGCACCACGGGGAACTGCCAGACGTCGCGGTCCAGGCCGGCCCGGGTCAGCTCCTCGCGGGCGATCGCGTCGGCCTCCCGCAGGATCTCCAGGCGTTCCCTGGTGACCTCGCCGATGACCCGGATGCCCAGCCCCGGGCCGGGGAACGGCTGCCGCCAGACGATCTCCGCGGGCAGGCCGAGCTGCTCGCCCAGCGCCCGCACCTCGTCCTTGAACAGGGCGCGCAGCGGCTCGACGAGCGTGAACCGCAGGTCGTCGGGCAGGCCGCCGACGTTGTGGTGCGACTTGATGTTGGCGGCGCCGGTGCCGCCGCCCGACTCCACGACGTCCGGGTAGAGCGTCCCCTGGACGAGGAACTCGACCGGCTCGGCGCCCGCGTCGTTCGCGGGGGACGACCCTCCCGGCCCCCCGCTGTGTTCGCGGACGATGGCGCGGGCCGCCTCCTCGAACACCCGGATGAACTCCCGGCCGATGATCTTGCGCTTGGTCTCGGGGTCGGACACGCCCTCCAGCGCGGCCAGGAAACGCTCCTGGGCGTCCACCACGTACAGGTTGACGCCGGTCGCGGCGACGAAGTCCTTCTCGACCTGCTCGGCCTCCCCCTTGCGCAGCAGGCCGTGGTCGACGAAGACGCAGGTCAGCCTGTCGCCGATGGCCCGCTGCACCAGCGCGGCCGCGACCGCCGAGTCCACGCCGCCGGACAGGGCGCAGATCGCGCGCTTGCCGCCGACCCGCGCGCGCACCGCCTCGATCGACTCCTCGGCGATGTTGACCATCGTCCAGGAGGGGCGGCACCCCGCCGCCTCGTACAGGAAGCGGCGCAGGATCTCCATGCCGTGCTCAGTGTGCAGCACCTCGGGGTGGAACTGGACGCCGTAGAGGCCGCGGGCCGGGTCCTCCATGCCCGCCACGGGGGTGACGTCGGTACTGGCGGTGACCGTGAACCCGTCCGGGGCCCGGCTCACGAAGTCGCGGTGCGACATCCACACCGCCTGCTCGCCCGGCAGCCCCGCGAACAGCGTGCCGGGGTCGGTGACCGCCACCGTGGCGCCGCCGTACTCGGCGACGTCGGAGTTCTCCACCGTCCCGCCCAGGGCCTGCGCCATCACCTGGTGGCCGTAGCAGATCCCGAACGTGGGGACGCCCAGCTCGAACAGGCCATCCGGGGCGACCGGCGCGCCCTCCTCGTACACCGAGGCGGGGCCGCCGGACAGGATGATCGCCTTCGGCCGCCTGGCCAGCATCTCCGCCGCCGGCATCGTGGACGGAACGATCTCGCTGTACACCTGGCACTCGCGCACCCGCCGGGCGATCAGCTGCGCGTACTGCGCCCCGAAGTCGACGACGAGAACGGTGTCGAAGTCGTGGGCGGGGTCGGGCCCCGAGACCTCCTGGGCTTCGCCCGGAGAACGGTCGTTGGACTGGTCGGCAGCCACCAGGAAGTGCCTTTCGCGAGACCGGGATCGGTGGAGATCCCAGTCTATGGGCCGGTGGGCGCCGCGCCGCCGCCCGCCTCCAGGCGATATTCGCCGACGGTATCCACTCGGTAACGGACGGTCCGGTTCTCGTCAAGCGGCGGGCGTCGAACGGTCGCTCCTTGATATCAATCGACTACGTTGAGTGATCTACTGTCCACGGTCGGCCGCGCCGTCCGTCGCGTTGTCCGTCTTCTCGCCAACCGTCTTCGATGCGTCTTCCTCCGGGAGTGCCGTGAAGCCCTTCCTCGCCACCACGCTGATCGCCGCGCTGGTGCCCGCCGTCCCCGCCGTATCCTCGGCCGCCCCCGTCCCGCAGACCCCGGTCCGGCACGGTCCCGGCGCCGCCCACCCGGCGCACAGGGGTCACGCGCACGCGTCGGAGGACTGCGTGCCGGACACCGCCACCGCGGCCCGGCTCCGTCCCCGTCCCGGGGGCGATATGACCCGCGATCGTAACGACGTGTCCCCGATCGAGGCCGCCACGGTCGAGAAGGAGCTCAGCCAACTGGTCGGCTCGCTGGGGCTGTTCCAGCAGCCCGGCGGCGACCCCGTGCAGGCTCAGCCACCGGGGGCCCAGCCCGGCTCCGGCACGGTGAAGCCCCACGCCACGGTCAGGGTGCCGGTGTACTTCCACGTCCTGCACGACGGCCCCACGGGGAACGTGTCCGAGGCCAGGATCCGGCGGCAGATCGACGTGCTGAACAGGGCGCACGGCGGCTCGGGCCCCGGCGCCAGGACCGGGTTCGTCTTCTCGCTGCGCGCCATCACCCGCAGCAACAACCGCGCCTGGTACCGCGACCCGCTGCGGCACGAGCGGGCGTACAAGACCCGGCTCCGCAGGGGCGGCGCGGGCACGCTCAACCTCTACAGCGCCGACATGGGCCTGGATGTGCTCGGGTGGTCCACCTTCCCGTGGCGGTACCGGGCCGATCCCCAGATGGACGGGGTCGTCGTCCACCCGCAGAGCCTTCCCGGCGGGTCGATCCCCAGCTTCAACCTCGGGCACACCGCGACCCACGAGATCGGCCACTGGCTGGGGCTGTACCACACCTTCCAGGGCGGCTGCACCGAGCCCGGGGACTACGTCGCCGACACCCCGCAGGAGCGCGAGGCCACCAACGGCTGCCCCGTGAGCAAGGACACCTGCCCAGCTCCGGGCAAAGACCCGATCCACAACTTCATGGACTACGGCTTCGACACCTGCATGAACCAGTTCACCAGCGGCCAGGGCGCCCGCATGCACCGGACCTGGGCGGCCTATCGCGCCTGACGGGCCTTCTCGTATGCGGCCTTGAGCCGCGCCGCGTCGTCCGCGGGCAGGTGACGCACGGCCTCGCGTAGGGTCACGCCGGAGATCCGTGCGACTCGCGGCTCCACCCATGCCCGCACCCAGGACGGGTCCTTCTTCGACAGTTCCCGCAAGACCCAGCCAAGGGCCTTGCGGATGAAAAAGCCGGTCTCCTCTATGAGGGCGTCGCCGTAGCGGCTGAGGCGGTCCAGATCGGGGTTCCCGGCGCGGATGCCGGGGAGCAGGGCGAGCAGCGCCGTGCGCCGGATCCAGGGGTACGGGTCGGCCACCCAGCGGTCCAGAACCTCCGCCGGCTCCGGGAAACGGCGGACCAGAGCGCCGACGACCTTCTCCGCGAGACCGTCCACATAGGCCCAGCTCGCCGAGTCGCGGATCATCCGCTCGGCCACCGCCACCTCACCGGGTTCCAAGAGGTCCACTTCACGGGCCAGGATCTCGATGGACGCCATCCGGGCCTCGTGCAGGGGACGGCCGTTCTCGGTGACCGACCAGAGCGACTCCGCCAGCGCCAGCACGTCCTCCCGCGTCCGAGGCCCGCGCACCGCGGCCACGGCGACCTTCCGGATCGCGGGCATGGGCACACCGAAATGCGTGAAGTCGCTCTTCAGATAGCGCTTCTCGTACTCCGCGCGCTCCGCCCCGCCCAGCGCGCGCAGTTCGTCGACGATCCGGGTGGCCTCCTCGGCGGCGTTCATGAGGTCACGGTACGCACGACAGGAAGGCGCAGGGCCGCCGGGGCGGCGCCGGGAACGGCAGGGTTCTTCGGGGCCACCGGTTGGATCCGCCGGTAGGCGGCGCCCGGTTCCGGACGCGGGTCCTCGCCTCCCTTGTTGGGCCAGAACGCCATCGCCCGCTCGGCCTGCGCGGTGATGGTGAGGGACGGGTTGACGCCCAGGTTGGCCGACACCGCCGACCCGTCCACGATGTGCAGCCCGGGATGCCCGTACACGCGGTGGTACGGATCGATGACGCCGGTCTCCGGGGAGTCGCCGATGACGCAGCCGCCCAGGAAATGCGCGGTCATCGGCACGTCGAACAGGTCGGCCCAGGACCCGCCGGGCAGGCCGCCGGTCTCCTCGGCGAGCAGCCGCACCGCCTCGTGCCCTTCGGGGATCCAGGTCGGGTTGGGCTCTCCGTGGCCACGGGTGGCGCGCACGTCCCAGCCGAACGGCCCCTTCTTGGGCCTCAAGGTGATGGAGTTGTCGCGGTTCTGCATGACCAGCGCGATCAGGGTGCGCTCGGACCATCCGCGGATGTCCAGCAGCTGGACGATGTCCTGGGGACGGCGCGCCGCCTCACGGAGGAACTTCAGGAGGCGGTGCCGGTGCCGCTCCCCCGGCCTGTCCCCGTCCACCAGCAGGGTCTGCAACAGGCCCATCAGGTTGGAGCCCTTGCCGTACCGGACGGGCTCGATATGGGTGTCGGGCGCCGGATGGAACGACGAGGTGATCGCCACGCCCTGGGAGAAGTCCAGGCCCGGACGGCCGTTGCGGCGCCCCGCGCCCAGGATCGCCTCGGAGTTGGTGCGGGTCAGGGCGCCGAGCCGGTCCGACAGGTGCGGCAGCAGCCCGGTCCGCTTCAGCTTGTGCAGCAGTTTCTGCGTCCCGTACGTCCCGGCCGCGAAGACCACCTGCCCGGCGGTGAAGGTCTTGCGGTTGCGCCCGAACGAGCCCGTCCGCACGATCTCCACCTCGTACCCGGTGCGTCCGTCCGCGGAGGGCCTCAGGGGCCGCACCGACGTCACCCGGCTCAGCGGCATGATCCTGGCGCCCGCCCGTTCGGCGAGGTAGAGGTAGTTCTCGGTGAGCATGTTCTTGGCGCCGTGGCGGCAGCCCACCATGCACTCGCCGCATTCGATGCAGCCGCGCCGCCGCGGCCCGGCCCCGCCGAAGTACGGGTCGCCGCTCTCCACGCCCGGCCCCTCGCCGAAATGCACCCCGACCGGGGTGCGGACGAAGGTGCCGCCCTTGCCCATCCGCTCGGCGACCTTCCTGACGGCCTCGTCGGCGGGGGTCATCGTGGGGTTCTGGACGACGCCGAGCATCCGCCGCGCCTGGTCGTAGTACGGGGCCAGCTCGTCCCGCCAGTCGGTGATGTGCGCCCACTGCCGGTCGCGGAAGAACGGCTCGGGCGGCACGTACAGGGTGTTGGCGTAGTTGAGCGAGCCGCCGCCGACACCCGCCCCCGCCAGCACCAGCACCCGGCTGGCCCTGGCGCCGCGGATCAGGTGGATGCGCTGGATGCCGGTGAGGCCGAGCGCGGGCGCCCACAGGTACCGGGAGATCCTCCAGCTCGTCTTCGGGAGGCCGGGATGCCTCGGGGAGGCGTCCGTCCCCGCGGTGTCGTAGCGGCGGCCGGCCTCGATCACCCCGACCCGGTAGCCCTTCTCGGTCAGCCGCAGCGCGGAGACGCTGCCGCCGAATCCGGACCCGATGACGAGCACGTCGAAGTCGTGTCCCATCACGGCCCCCCGCCTACTTGATCCGCAGCCGCTTCATGGCCTTGATGCCGGAGGTCATGAGGTCGGCGAACGCCTCGTACGACAGCGACCCCGGCGGTTCCAGATCGGCCAGGTGCTGGCTGGCGATCGTCTGCGGCTCGGTGAACTTCAGCAGCCCCTCCGCGCCGTGCCGCCGCCCGACGCCGGACTGCTTCATGCCTCCCATGGGCGCGTCGTAGGAGGCGTACGCGGCGCCGAACCCGTCGTTGACGTTGACCGTCCCGGCCTGGATGCGGGCGGCGACCCTGCGTCCGCGCGCGGTGTCCCTCGTCCACACCGAGGCGTTGAGGCCGTAGTCGCTGTCGTTGGCGCGCTCGATGGCCTCCTCCTCGTCCGCCACCTTGTAGACGGCCACGACGGGGCCGAAGGTCTCGTTCGCGCACAGGTCCATGGCGCCGGTGACGCCCGTGAGGATGGTCGGCTCGTAGAACAGCGGGCCGAGGTCGGGGCGGGCCTTGCCGCCCGCGAGCACCGTGGCGCCCTCCTTGACGGCCTGGTCGACGTGCCGGGTGACCGCCTCAAGTTGGCGCGGATAGGTCAGCGAGCCCATCTCCACGGAGAAGTCCAGCTCGGAGCCGAGCCGCATGTCGCGGGTCAGCTCGGCGAAGCGCGGCACGAACCGGTCGTAGACGGCCTCGTGCACGTACATCCGCTCGACGGAGATGCACAGCTGGCCCGCGTTGGTGAAGCAGGCGCGCAGCGCGCCGTGGGCGGTGCGCTCGACATCGGCGTCGTCCAGGACGATCATCGGGTTCTTGCCGCCCAGCTCCAGCGAGTAGCCGACGAGGCGCGGCGCCAGCTTCTCCGCTATGGCCTTGCCGCCCCGCGTGGACCCGGTGAACGAGACGTAGTCCGCCTCCTCGATCAGCGGGTCGCCGATCTCGGCCGGCTCGCCCACCACGATCTGCCACAGGTCGCGCGGCAGCCCGAGCGAGATCAGCAGGTCCAGCACCCAGAGGCTGGACAGGCAGGTCTGGGTGTCCGGCTTGTGGATCACCGCGTTGCCGGCCATCAGCGCGGGCGCGATGTCGGAGGCGCCCAGCGCGAACGGGTAGTTCCACGGCGCGATCAGGGCGACGACGCCCTTGGGGTGCCGCAGTTCCTGGACGCGGGTGAGGCCGGGCAGCATGCCCCGGCGGCGCTTCGGGCGCAGCAGCGAGCGGGCGTTGCGCGCGTAGTACAGCGAGCACAGCGCCACGTCGAGGAACTCCTCCAGCGCGTGCCGCCGGGCCTTGCCGGTTTCGAGCTGGATGACGTCCAGGATCTCGTCGCGCCGGGCGACCAGCGCCTCCGGCAGCCGCAGGAACGGCTTGACCCGCTCGCCCACCGGCAGCCGCGCC
This sequence comes from Actinomadura sp. SCN-SB, assembly GCF_043906805.1. Classification (NCBI taxonomy): domain Bacteria; kingdom Bacillati; phylum Actinomycetota; class Actinomycetes; order Streptosporangiales; family Thermomonosporaceae; genus Actinomadura; species Actinomadura sp. SCN-SB. The sequence continues at coordinate 14,114 of NZ_JBIMPP010000054.1, forward strand.
CAGGCGCGCTGCGCCCGCCGCGCGCGCTCGTGGGCCCGGCGCACGTCGTCGGCCGTGGACAGCGGGATCATGGCCAGCGTCTCGCCGGTGAACGGCGCCGGGATGGCGGCCGGGTGACCGCCGCCCGCGACGATCCGGGACGTCAGCCGGTCGATCAGGGGCTCGGGAAGCCGGTGCGTCGCGCCTTCCGCGGGAACGGTGGGGGATGCCATGCCAGCACCCTACTACTGGTAAGTAATCTGGCGCTTCCGGCGATAGGGGTCACGCCCGATTTCGCCAAGTCGCCACCCTGGCCCGCCCTGCCGGTGTATCCCGGAAAGGAACGACTGCGGCGCTGGACGCCGTCCGGTCCCGGGCGCTTGCTGCCGCGCGCCCGCCCCGGGCGGGTCGTGGCGCGAGAAAGGTGGCTTCATGATCGACGCCCGGAAGAGGGGCGCGCACCCGGAGCACGGCGGCAGCGGGAACCAGGGCGGCGGCGCCCCCCGTGACGGCGCAGCGCCCGGACGGCCCAAGGGCAGAGGCGGGGCGCGCAGGGAGCGCCGCGAGAACACCAGGGCGGCTTTGTTCACCGCGGCCCAGCGGCTGTGGGCCGAACGCGGCATCCACGGCGCCTCGCTGGACGACATCGCGGCGGACGCGGGGCTGACCAAAGGGGCGGTCTACTCCAACTTCACCGGCAAGACCGACCTGCTGCTGGCCCTGCTCGAACGCTGGACGGACGCCGGGATCGGCGCCGAGGGCGGTGCCGAGCTGCTCGCCGCGATTCCCGCGGGTGAGACCGGCGGCTCGGGTGAGATCGAGTCCGGCGGCGGCCACGAGCCGCAGGAGGAGCGGTTCGAGCGCGCCGGGCGGGCGTACGCCTGCCGGATCGCCGACGAGAACGCACGGCTGATGTTCCTGCTGCTGGTGGAGTTCTGGCTGTACGGCATGCGCGACCACGCGGCGGGCAGGCGGATCGCCGAGTGGTACGCCGAACGCCGCGCCAACCTCGCCGAGTGCCTCAACGAGGTGGATGACATCCCCGCGCGGGACCGCGCCGCCCTGGCGGGAGCGCTCGACTTCGGCCTGGCCATGCAGCACCTGCTGGACCCGGAACGGGTGCCGGCCGAGCTGTACGGCCAGGGGATGCGCCTCCTCCTCGGCAAGGCCCTCGCCTAGAAGGGCCTCACGGCATGGTCGTCGGGACGATGTCGGGCGCGCCGCGGCGGCGGGCGTCGGCCTCCTGGTCGCCCTCCTGGTTCTGCGAGGCGCGCTCGGCCTCGACCCGCTTGCCGTAGTACTCGATCTCCTGGTCGCGCTGCTTCTTGGACCAGCCGAGCACCGGCGCCATCAGGTCGGCCGCCTCCTGCGCCACCCCGACACCGCGGTCCCAGGTCTCGAACGAGATCCGGGTACGGCGGGCCAGCGCGTCGTTGAGGTGCCGGGCGCCCTCGTGCGTGGCCGCGTACACGATCTCCGCGCGCAGGTAGTCGTCGGCGCCGGTCAGCGGCTTGCCCAGGTCGGGCTGCTCGCGGATCAGCTCCAGCAGGTCGTTCGCCAGCGTCCCGTACCGGCCCAGCAGGTGCTCCACCCGCGCCACGTGCAGCCCCGACGCGGCCGCCAGCCGGTGCCTGGCGTTCCACATCGCCTGGAACCCCTCGCCCCCCATCAGCGCGATGGTGTGCGTGCACGATTCGGGGACCTTGTCGTCCAGGCCGTGCGCGACCGCGTCGATGGCGTCCTTGGCCATCACCCGGTAGGTGGTGAACTTGCCGCCCGCGATCAGCACCAGGCCGGGGACGGGATGCGCCACGACGTGCTCGCGCGACAGCTGCGAGGTCTCCTCGGTCTCCCCGACCAGCAGCGGGCGCAGCCCCGCGTACACGCCCTCGACGTCGTCGTGCGTCAGCGGCGTGGTCAGCACCGCGTTCACGTGGTCCAGGACGTAGTCGATGTCGGCGCGGGACGCCGCCGGATGCGCCTTGTCCAGGTCCCAGGCGGTGTCGGTGGTGCCGATGATCCAGTGCCGTCCCCAGGGGATCACGAACAGCACCGACTTCTCGGTGCGCAGGATGATCCCGGTCGAGGAGTGGATCCGGTCCTTGGGCACGACCAGGTGGACGCCCTTGGACGCCCGGACGTGGATCTGCCCGCGCCCACCCACCAGCTCCTGGATGTCGTCGGTCCACACACCGGTGGCGTTCACGACCTGCTTGGCGCGCACCTCCATCTCGCTGCCGCCCTCCAGGTCGCGGATCTTCACGCCGGTGACCCGCTCCCCCTCGCGCAGGAACCCGACCGCCTGCGTCCTGGACACGATGCGCGCCCCGAACTCCGCGGCCGTGCGCAGCACCGTCATCACGTACCGGGCGTCGTCGACCTGCGCGTCCCAGTACTGGATGGCCCCGACGAAGGCGTCCTTGCGCAGCGAGGGCGCCAGCTTCAGCGCGCCCCGGCGGGTCAGGTGCCGGTGGGTCGGCACGCCCCGCGAGGTGCCCATGCTGAGCGAGAGCGCGTCGTACAGGGCGACCCCGGCGCCGAAGTAGAACCGCTCCCACACCCGGTGGGTGGTGGGCAACAGGAACGACACCGGCTTGACCAGGTGGGGCGCCAGCCGCAGCAGGACCGCCCGCTCGGTCAGCGCCTCCCGCACCAGGTCGAAGTTGTACTGCTCCAGATAGCGCAGCCCGCCATGAATGAGCTTGGAGGAACGCGAGGACGTCCCCGAGCCGAAGTCGCGCGCCTCCACCACGGCGACCGAGAGGCCACGGGTGGCGGCGTCCAGCGCGGCGCCGGCGCCGACGATGCCCGCCCCGACCACGACGACGTCGAACTCCTCACGGGCCATGTCCTCGAACGCGCTCGCCCGCTCCGCCGGTCCCAGGCGTGAGCTGCCCAAGCCGGTCACCGGTGATCCCGACATCGCGATTCCCCCTGTGCTCATGCTGCTGTGCTCATGCGCGGACCGGTACCTACTGTGTGGTGTACCTACCCCACGGTAGGTACCGGTCCACCCGTGAAGACCCAATTCGTCCCCCGTACAGCACGGGGGGAAGGGTAAGAAAGCCCACAGTCCACGGCGTGTCGCGGCGTGCCGAGGCGATCGGGGAACCGCGGCGATCAGTGGGCCTGCGGCGCCACCACCACCTGGACCCGCTGGAACTCCTTCAGCTCGGTGTAGCCGGACGTCGCCATGGCCCGCCGCAACGCGCCGATCAGGTTCATGGAGCCGTCGGCCACATGCGAGGGCCCGTACAGGATCTGCTCCAGGCTGCCGATCGTGCCCAGGTCGATCCGGGTCCCGCGCGGGACGTCGCCGTGGTGCGCCTCACTCCCCCAGTGGTAGCCGCGTCCCGGCGCCTCGTTGGACCGCGCGAACGGCGAGCCCACCATCACCGCGTCGCTACCGCAGGCGAACGCCTTGGCGATGTCGCCGCTGTTGGTCATCCCGCCGTCGGCGATCACGTGCACGTACCGGCCGCCGGACTCGTCGAGGTAGTCGCGCCGCGCCGCCGCCACGTCCGCCACCGCCGTGGCCATGGGCACCGCCACGCCCAGCACGGTGCGGGTGGTGTGCCCGGAGCCGCCGCCGAACCCGACCAGCACCCCGGCCGCGCCCGTCCGCATCAGGTGCAGCGCCGCGGTGTACGTCGAGCAGCCGCCGACGATCACCGGCACGTCCAGGTCGTAGATGAACTGCTTGAGGTTGAGCGGCTCGGCCCGTCCCGACACGTGCTCGGCCGACACGGTGGTGCCGCGGATCACGAACAGGTCCACGCCCGCGTCGATCACGGCCTTGTGGAACTGGGCGGTGCGCTGCGGCGACAGCCGGGCGGCCACGGTCACCCCGGCGTCCCTGATCTCCTCGATCCTGCGGCCGATCAGCTCCTCCTTGATCGGCTCGGCGTAGATCTCCTGGAGCCTGCGGGTGGCGCGGAGATCGTCCAGCGAGGCGATCTCGGCCAGCAGCGGCTCGGGGTCCTCGTACCGGGTCCACAGACCCTCCAGGTCGAGCACCGCCAGCCCGCCGAGCCGTCCCACCCGGATCGCGATGGCCGGGCTGACCACGCTGTCCATCGGCGCCACGACCAGCGGCATCTCGAACCGGTAGGCGTCGATCTGCCAGGCGACGCTGACCTCCTCCGGGTCGCGGGTACGGCGCGACGGCACGATCCCTATCTCGTCGAACGCGTACGCCCGGCGCCCGCTCTTCCCCCGGCCGATCTCCACCTCAGCAGCCATGGGGACGATGCTACGGTCAGTGGTTGCGTCCCTGGTAATTAGGGGCTTCCACGGTCATCTGGATGTCGTGCGGGTGGCTCTCCTTGAGCCCGGCGGAGGTGATCCGCATGAGCTGGCCGCGCTCCTGGAGCTCGGGGATGGTGCGGGTGCCCGCGTACCACATCGACTGGTGCAGGCCGCCGACGAGCTGGTGGGCGACGTTGGCCAGCGGGCCACGGTAGGGCACCTGCCCCTCCACGCCCTCGGGGATCAGCTTCTCCTCGCTGGCGACCTCGGCCTGCGCGTAGCGGTCCTTGGAGTAGGAGCCGCCGCGCTCGCGGTTGCGCATCGCGCCGAGCGAGCCCATGCCCCGGTACGACTTGTACTGCTTGCCATGGACGAAGATCAGCTCACCGGGCGACTCCTCCACGCCCGCCAGCAGGCTGCCCAGCATCACGGTGTCGGCACCGGCCACGATGGCCTTGGCGATGTCGCCGGAGTACTGGAGGCCGCCGTCCCCGATCACCGGGATGCCCGCCTCCTTGGCCGCCCGCGCGGCCTCGGCGATCGCGGTGATCTGCGGCACGCCCACGCCCGCCACGACCCGCGTGGTGCAGATGGAGCCGGGGCCCACCCCGACCTTGATGGCGTCCGCCCCGGCCTCGGCCAGCAACTTGGCGCCCGCGTAGGTGGCGACGTTGCCGCCGACCACCTGGACCCCGCAGCCGGCCTTGACCGCGGCGACGGTGTCGGCGACGCCCTTGGAGTGGCCGTGGGCGGTGTCCACCACGATCACGTCGGTGCCCGCCTCGACCAGGGCCTTGGCGCGGCGCACGGCGTCCTCGCCCACGCCCACGGCCGCCGCGACCAGCAGCCGGCCGTCGGCGTCCTTGGTGGAGGCCGGATACTGCTCGCTCTTGGTGAAGTCCTTGACGGTGATCAACCCGCGCAGCCGCCCGTCGCCGTCCACCAGCGGCAGTTTCTCGACCTTGTGCCGGGACAGCAGCGCGAACGCGTCCTGACGGCTCACGTCCATCGGGGCGGTGATCAGCGGCATCGGGGTCATGACCTCGCGCACCGGCCGCGACAGGTCGGTCTCGAAGCGCATGTCGCGGTTGGTGACGATGCCGACCAGCACGCCGCGCACGTCGGTGACCGGGACGCCGGAGATCCGGTAGCGGGCGCACAGCTCCTCGACGTCGGCGAGGGTCGCGTCCGGCAGGCAGGTCACCGGGTTGGTGACCATCCCGGCCTCGGACCGCTTGACCCGGTCGGCCTCGGCGGCCTGCTCCTCGACGGACATGTTGCGGTGCAGCACCCCGATCCCGCCCTGGCGGGCCATCGCGATCGCGGTGCGGGACTCGGTGACGGTGTCCATCGCCGCCGACACCAGCGGGATCCGCAGGGTCACCTCGCGGGTGAGCCGGGTGGTGGTGTCGGCCTCGCCCGGCTGGAGATCCGAGTAGCCCGGGAGCAGCAGCACGTCGTCGAAGGTCAGGCCCTCGGGGATGAGGGCGGCGGGCTCGGCTGCGGGATTCATGACTACCCTTCCCCTGGTGGTGCCGGTGGGCGGCGACCGACCCTGATCTCGCAGGTCATGGCGGCGTGAGTCCCATGGTAGGACCTGTGCCCGCCCCCCGTCGGAGCTTCGGGCGCCGCGGCGAGTGGTGTTGGTGACATCCCAGAACGCCCGGTTCCATACCTGCATTCCCGTCAAAAGCGCGTCAAACTTCCGTTGTGACCGTCAGGACAGACTGACGAGCGGACGTGGCCGATCACACGCGGATGGACGCGGGGGGTGCACCGGACGGGGGCGGCCGCAGTAGCGTGGAGGGGTGCACGACGACGCGCCGCTCGACCCGTTCGCCGGCGACCCGGAGGACCCGGCCGCCTCACTCGGCGACCCGGGCGAGGATGCCGCTCCGCTCAGCGTGGCGGAGCGGGAGGACGTGCTGGCCGACCTCGCCGACCTGGAGGTCTTCCGGGCCCTGCTGGAGCCGCTCGGCGTGCGCGGGCTGACCGTCGACTGCGGCGACTGCGGCAAGCCGCACTACATCGACTGGGACCTGCTCCACGGCAACCTGCGCCACCTGCTCGACCAGGGCCTTCCCAGGGTCCACGAACCGGCCCTGTCCCCCGACCCGGTCGACTACGTCAGCTGGGAGTACGCCCGCGGCTACGTGGACGGCGTCATCGACAGCGAAGAAGGCAGGGAATCCTAGTTTCCGGCGGGGCGCACTCACTCGCCGCCGGTCAGCGGTCCCGCCAGGGGTCGGGGACGTCGAGCCTCACGCGCCATCCCTTGCGGGTCAGGGGCTCCCCTATGCGGGACGGTCTGCCGTCCGGGAACGAGGCGTCGCTCCGGCCCGTGCGGTCCGCCCGTGTCGAGTGGTAGGGGAAGCCGTCTCGCCTGAACGGGCCGCGCGCCAGCGGACCTCCGCGCCGCCCGTCCTTGCGTTCCCTGGACTTCGTGTCCTCGCTCGGGCGGTCGCGTTCGGGCTCGGGCGGGCGCCGCACGGGGGCCGGGGGTCCCGCGAGGACCGTCGTCCCGGTTTCCGTAGGCGCGGTCGCAGGGGGCGTGGAGGGCTTGGAGATGTCCTCGACAGGCCCCGCGGCGTCCTGTTGCGGGGGCGCCTCCCCCGGACCGGCAGCGGCGACACCGGTGGTGGCCAGGACGGCACCGGCCACGCCGAGCGCCACGATCGTGCGGGACCCGCGGCGGCGCGGGCCTCGCGGCGGCCCCGCCCGGTCGGGCCCGTCCGCCCCCTGGTCCGGAGAAGCGGCCACGGACGGCTCGCTGACATCCTTGAGCAGGGCCTTCAGCAGGTTGACCGCCGGGTCATGGGCCAGGCCGAGACCGGGGTCGTCGCCGGCCGGGCGGCGGCCTCCGAGGGCATCGATGAGGGCGTCGGTGCGGCGGACCGCGTACGTGTCGCCCGTCAGCGGCACCGGCTCCGGCGGCGGTTCGGGGGCCGCGCGTCCGGTGATCGGGATGACGGCGCCGGAGCCCGAAGGCAGGGGGCGCTCGATAACCGACTTGTCCGGATCCGGGGCGCCCTGGCTCCGTTCCGTCAAGCGATCGACTCCTCTCTGGCCATCGCCCGGAGCCGGGCCAGCGCCCGGTGCTGCGCCACCCGCACCGCTCCCGCGGACATGCCCAGGACGTTACCGGTCTCCTCGGCGGACAGGCCCGCCACCACGCGCAGCAGCACCAGCTCGCGCTGGTGCTCGGGCAGGCGCGTGAGCAGGTCACGGGCGCGCTGCGCCTCGATGTAGCGGACGACGGTCTCCTCCGGTCCGGGCCGGTCGTCCGGGCCGTCCGGGAGGTCCTCGGTGGGGACGGCGGCGCGGACCGCGCTGCGCAGCGCGTCCGCGATCTTGTGCGCGGCGATGCCGAACACGAAGGAGGCGAACGGGCGTCCCATGTCGCGGTAGCGCGGCAGCGCGGACAGGACCGCGATGCAGACCTCCTGTGCCACGTCGTCGGCGATGTGGTACTGCCCGGAGACCCGGCCGAGCCGGGCCCTGCAGTAGCGGACGACCATGGGGCGGACGTGCCCGATCAGCACCTCGATGGCACTCGGGTCACCCTCGACGGCGAGAGAGGTGAGTTCCTTGAGGTCTCCTTCGTCGGCACTCGCTTGGACCGCTTTCGCTATGCGCAGCGCCCGCACCCCGCGGCCGGCATCGCGGGGGGTTGGAGGGGCCGTCCCCTCCGAGGGGTCGGCAGCGCGCGCGGTCGTGGTCCCGGCGAAGCATCCCTCGGTCACGTTGAGCATGATGCCCAGCGCGGTCGGGCCTGTCTCCACTGTGAACGGCAACGGAATGGTCACAGTGTCAGGGCGGGGACGGGATTGTCACGCATCGCGTTCGGGCGACCCCGATGTGTGCGAGCCATCCCCCTCGCGGCACAACAAACGTCAACAAACAACCTGGACAATAAAGAACCGCAAGTAATCCACGAAATACCTACAAACCGGACAAAAGGAAAATCCCCGCCGGAAACCCGGCGGGGATTCCCCTATGGCCGTCCTGCGGGCCGTCATACGGCCGTCAGCGGGCTCCGGTCAGTGACCGTGCCCGTGGCCGTGGCCGCCGCCCGCGGCGGGCTCCTCTTCCTCCGGCTTGTCGACCACCAGCGCCTCGGTGGTGAGCAGCATGCCGGCGATCGAGGCGGCGTTGGTGACCGCGCTGCGGGTCACCTTCACCGGGTCGATGACGCCCTGCGCGATCAGGTCGCCGTACTCGCCGGTGGCGGCGTTGTAGCCGTGCCCCTGGTCCAGCTCGCGGACCTTGGAGACCACGACGTAGCCCTCCTGGCCGGCGTTCTCGGAGATCCAGCGCAGCGGCTCGACCAGCGCGCGGCGGACCGCCTCGGCACCGGTGGCCTCGTCGCCCGAGAGCCCGAGGGCGTCGAAGCCGCCGCTCGCCACGTGCACCAGCGCGCTGCCGCCGCCGGACACGATGCCCTCCTCGATGGCCGCGCGGGTCGCCGAGATCGCGTCCTCCAGGCGGTGCTTCTTCTCCTTCAGCTCCACCTCGGTGGCCGCGCCGACGCGCAGCACGCAGACGCCGCCGGCCAGCTTGGCCAGCCGCTCCTGCAGCTTCTCGCGGTCCCAGTCGGAGTCGCTGTTCTCGATCTCGACCTTGATCTGGTTGACCCGGGCCTGGATCTCGTCGGCCGCGCCGGCGCCGTCCACGATGGTGGTGGCGTCCTTGGTGACCGTGATCCGGCGGGCCCGGCCCAGCTCCTCCAGGCCGATCGAGTCCAGCTTGAGGCCGATGGACTCGCTGATCACCTGGCCGCCGGTCAGGGTGGCCATGTCGCCGAGCATCGCCTTGCGGCGGTCGCCGAAGCCGGGCGCCTTGACCGCGACCGAAACGAACGTGCCGCGGATCTTGTTGGCGACCAGCAGCGCCAGCGCCTCGCCCTCGACGTCCTCGGCCACCACCAGCAGCGGCTTCTTGGTCTGCGCGACCTTCTCGGCCAGCGGCAGGAACTCCTGGACGTTGGAGATCTTGCCGTCCACGATGAGCACGTAGGCGTCCTCCAGGACGGCCTCCATGCGCTCGGGGTCGGTGACCATGTGCGGCGACAGGTAGCCCTTGTCGAACTGCAGGCCCTCGGTGAACTCCAGCTCAAGGCCGAAGGTGTGGGCCTCCTCGACGGTGATGACGCCGTCCTTGCCGACCTTGTCGAACGCCTCCGCGATCAGGTCGCCGATCTGGGCGTCCTGCGCGGAGATGGTGGCCACGTGCGCGATCGACTCGCGCTCGTCGACCTCCTTGGCCGACTTCAGCAGCTGGTCGGACACGTGCTGCGCGGCCTGGTCGATGCCGCGCTTGAGGGCCAGCGGCGAGGCGCCGGCGGCCACGTTGCGCAGGCCCTCGCGGACCAGCGCCTGCGCCAGCACGGTGGCCGTGGTGGTGCCGTCACCGGCGATGTCGTTGGTCTTGGTCGCCACTTCCTTGGCGAGCTGGGCCCCCAGGTTCTCGTAGGGGTCCTCAAGCTCCACCTCGCGGGCGATGGTCACGCCGTCGTTGGTGATCGTCGGCGCGCCGAACTTCTTGTCGATGACGACGTTGCGGCCGCGCGGGCCGATCGTCACCTTGACGGCGTCCGCGAGAGCGTTGACGCCGCGCTCAAGAGCCCGGCGAGCGTCCTCATCGAACTCCAGGATCTTCGCCATGCGGGAAACTCCACTCCATGTACGGCGGCACGTACGGCACGCCTGCCCGATGAGGGCCGCGGCGGCCGGACGCGCGCCAGGCGGGCAACGCGATCCGCCCCGGCCGCCCCTGCTAGCAGCGGGCCGGTCCGGGGCGGTGCATCACGTGCTGCGTGCTTACTTCTCGACGATCGCGAGGACGTCGCGGGCCGAGAGGACGAGGTACTCCTCGTTGTTGTACTTGACCTCGGTGCCGCCGTACTTGCTGTAGAGCACAACGTCGCCGACGTTCACGTCGAGCGGCACCCGCTCACCCTTGTCGTCGACCCGGCCAGGGCCCACGGCGAGGACGGTGCCCTCCTGCGGCTTCTCCTTGGCGGTGTCGGGAATGACCAGGCCCGACGCGGTGGTGGTCTCGGCCTCAAGCGGCTGGACGACGATGCGGTCCTCGAGCGGCTTGAGAGCAACCTTGGTGGCGGTCGTCACGATCTGACCTCCCCTTCGATTGATCCTCGGCCGGCCAAGGCTGGCCGACCGGCAACTGTGACAGAAGAGGCGACCCCGGACCGGCCTGTCGTCGCGGGTGCCAGACCGACCTTGTCGCTGTGTTGGCACTCTCACATCGAGAGTGCCAGCATGGAGACTATTCCGTGCCCGGTGGCCAGTCAACATGAACACGGCCGTACGGGAGACGCCGTGAGCGAACGTCCCCGCCGCCCGTTAACGTCCACTCTATGGACCTCCAGGCGTTCGGTGACCTGCGGGCTCCCGAGGGCCGGGAGGCGCTGGCGGCGGCCATGCGATCGGACCTGAGCGAGAGCGGCCTCCTGGCCACCGCCACGCGGCTGCGCGAGCGGCACCCGCCTGAATTGGTGCAGGCAGCGCTCACGCAGGCGCGGCTGCGGCGCAGGGCCCGCGCCAAGTTCGGGCCGGACGCCGATGTCATGTACTTCACGCATGCCGGGCTGGAGCAGTCCACCCGTGCCAGCGTCGCGGCCTACCGCGCCCGCCGCTTCGCCGACGTCCTCGGCAGCGAGGGGACGGTGCTCGACCTGGGCTGCGGCATCGGCGCGGACCTGATCGCGCGGGCGCGCGCCGGCCGCCCCGGTGAGGGCGTCGAGCGGGACCCTCTGACCGCCGAGGTCGCCCGCGCCAACCTGGCCGCGCTGGGGCTGGACGGCCTGGCCTCCGTACGGGTGGGCGACGCGCTCGCGCAGGACCCCGCCGGGTACGCGGCGGTGTTCGCCGACCCTGGACGGCGCACCGCGCGGGGCCGCGTCTTCGACCCCCGCTCGTACGAACCACCCCTGGACGCGGTGCTCGCCTTGGCGCGGCAGGCCCCCGCCGCCTGCGTCAAGGCGGCGCCGGGCATCCCGCACGAGGCCATCTGGGACGCCGACCCGGCCGTGGAGGCCGAATGGATCTCGGTGGGCGGCGAGGTCAAGGAGGCGGCGCTCTGGCTCGGCGACCTGGCCGGGCCCGCCTCGGCACGCCGCCGCGCCACCCTCATCCCGGGGGACGGAGAGGGCGCGGGCGGGGAGATCACGACGCTGGCCCCGGAGGAGGGCCTGGGTGAGCCGCCGGTCGGGGACTGGGGCCGATACCTGTACGAGCCGGACGGAGCCGTGATCCGCGCCGGGCTGGTGGCCGAGGTGGCGGCGCGGGTCGGCGGATGGCTGGCCGACCCGCGGATCGCCTACATCACCTCCGGGACGCTGGTGCCGACCCCGTTCGCCGCCGCGTACGAGATCGAGGACGCGCTGCCGTTCTCGGTCAAGCGGCTGCGCGCCGAGCTGCGCCGGCGCCGTCCCGGCTCGCTCACGATCAAGAAGCGCGGCTCGGCGGTCGACGTCGACCGGCTGCGGCACGACCTGGGCTTCGGCCGCCGCGCGGCGGGCCGGGACGGCGGCGAGTTGACGCTCGTGCTCACCCGGGTGGGCGATGACCCGGTCGCCCTGCTCGCGAGCCGGGCACACCGGCGGTCACCATAAAAGACCGGAGATCTTCGTCCGGGTAAATCCAGCACTCTTTACGTGATCGCCCGCGGCATGCGAACGGAAAGGCGCGAAGTCGCGTGGACACCGACCTCCAATAAAATGATCTTGCCGTGCCGGACCTGTCGAACTCCGCTGGCGACGCGGTCTTCCACCGCCTTCCGCCGGTCTCGCCGGAAACCACCGGATATCCCGCCCGTCCGGATCACCCTTTTCCCTCCCGCGGCGTGATGACTGTTCTTGGATCGGCGTGGGGGGCGTGTCACGCGCGCACTACAGTTGGCGGTTCGGATTTGATTACCGCGCGTCCATTTCCGAACGTGACGGCGCACGAAGGAGCATCGGGTGGAAACGAATCACAACTTCCTGCAGACGGGAGGCCCGCCGGTCTCCGACCGGATGCGGGAGTTGCTCGCCCGTGCGGCTCAGGACCACGTGTACTCGCAGCGGTCCAGCAGCGGCCAGGTGCTGGACGACATCCGCCGGCGCCTCGAAGGCGTGGAGTGGGCGCTGCGCGAGGTGCGCGAGGGGGGCTTGGGCGGGCTGACGGGGCAGCTCGACGGCGTCCGCGGCCAGGTGGAGGAGCTGTCGGGCAAGCCGCCCGGCTGGGCCGAGGGGCTGGCCCGGCACATCGAGGCGGTCGGCGAACGGGTCAAGCCGGTCGCCGAGCTGCCCGCTCTGTGGGCCGACGTCGGCGTGATGGCCGAGAACGTGGACGAGGCCCTGGCGCGCGTCCAGACCGCGATCGACTCGGCGGAGCGGATCGCCGAGGCCACCCGGCAGGCGTCCCAGCGCATGGAGGAGATGACCAAGCGGCTCGACCGGCTCCAGGGCGGCATGGAGGCCGCCTCGGTGCGCTTCAACCGGCTCGACAAGTCGCTGGCCGAGCTGGGGCACCGCGCCGAACGGCTGGACCATTCGATCAACGCGGTGTCCACCTGCGTCGACCACGCGCTGGGCGAGATGGCCGACCGGGTGGAGCAGGGCCTGGAGGCGGTCAACGGCCGGGTGGAGGGCGTCGGCGGCAGGCTGGACGGTCTCGACGGCCGCCTGGAGGGCCTGTCGGGCAAGCTGGCCGGGCTGGACGGGCGGCTGGCCGCCGTCGACGACCGGACCGGCGAACTCCAAGCGAAGGTGAACGAGCTGGTCAGGCGGCCCGCCTTCGACCACGGCGACCGGTTCGACGCGCTGGAGAAGCACCTGGCCGACGCCGTCGACCCGCTGCTCGAACAGCTGCGCACCCGGCCCGACAGGGACGAGGTCGAGGCGACCGTGGCGCGCCGCGTGGACCGCGTCCACCACGAGGTGGGCCGCCGGGCCGAGTCGGTGGAGGACCACGTCACCCGGCAGGTGACGTCCGCCCACGAGGACATGCTGAAGCGCCTGTGCACGCTGGAGGAGACGATGCTGGCGCTGGCCGAGGCCCTGCTGCGGACCCGCCGCGAGGACAAGGATTGAGAAGGTCAAAAGGAGGGCGCGCGGGGCGGCGGGAAACCGCCCCGCGCATCCTGTGGTTTGTCCGGCAATCGACGGAACCGTCCGAAGCATTGCCATCAAGGCACCTCGATGACGTGCATTTTGTTACGTTCCGTCTTCGCAAAATCACTCCCGATTCGCGGCCCCATCCGTTTTCATGGATCTCGTGACGCACCCATCGGCACCCTGCCTTCCGACCGGCTCGCAACCCAGCCGCGCCACGCTGCGCTGGGTGGAGGAGTGCCTGGGCCGGGGAGCGGAGGTCCGGCTGCTGCGGCCACTGGCGGGCGGCTCCGCGCACGCCAACCACGCGCTGCTGGTCGAGAGCCCGTCGGGCAGCCCGCACCGGCTGGTGCTGCGCCGCTGGGCCCGCGCCGGCGCCCGTTCCCGCGGCGGCGCGGGCGGCGACCCGCGCTTCGCCGACGCCGAGTTCTCCCCGGAACGCGAGATCGCCGCGCTGACGCTGCTGACGGGCTGCGAGGTCCCCACCCCGGCGCTGATCGCCGCCGACCCGGCCGGGGCCTACTGCGACGCGCCCACCCTGCTGATCACCCAACTGGGCGGGCATCCGCCCCGTCCCGCGCCCGCCGACCTGCCCGAATACCTCATCCAACTGGCCGCGGCGCTGCTGTCGGTGCACGGCAGGGCAGGCGGGGCGAGCATGCCGCCCTATGTGCCGTACAACCGGCTCGACCAGCGCCGCCCACCCCGGCACGCGCTACGCCCCGCGCTGTGGGAACGCGCCTTCGAGATCGCGTCCAGGCCCGCGCCCGACGCGCCCTCGGTCTTCATCCACCGCGACTACAACCCGGACAACACCCTGTGGTCCTACGGCAGGCTCACCGGGATCGTCGACTGGTCGGACGCCTCGTACGGCCCGCTGGCCATCGACATCGCCCACATGCGGCTGCACCTCGCCCTGCGCTACGGCTCCCGCGCCGCCGACCAGTTCGTGTCCGCCTTCGACCAGGTCTCAGGCGGCTACGCCCACGACCCGTACTGGGACCTGCGCTCCGTCCTCGATCTGCTCCCAGAGGACGACACCCACCACATAGGCGAGGCCACCATCCCCCTGGTAGAGAACTACCTGGCCGCCGTCCTCTCGCAATACACCTAGCCCCAACCACCCCAGCCGAGACCCCCAACCCCGAACGGCGCCCAAGCGCTGCGATCGCGAGCGAAGCCAGGGGCGAGCGAAGCGAGACCCTGATCGCGAAGCGAGCCGCCAAGGCGAGTCGAAGCGATGCGGCGATCGCACGCAAGCACGACAAGCGACGAGCCCCCAGGCGAGGAGCGCAGCTCGTGCTTGCTAAAAAGCCAGACTGCTGTCCGCCGGCAGGTCTAGTGGGGACGGGGGGCGGCCGGTGGAGATCAGTTCGGCGCCCATGGCTGCGACCATGGCGCCGTTGTCGGTGCACAGTTTGGGGCGGGGTGCGCGTAGCCGGATGCCCGCCGCGTCGCAGCGTTCCTGGGCGAGTGCGCGCAGGCGGGAGTTGGCGGCGACGCCGCCGCCGATGAGGAGGTCCTTCACCCCGTTGTCGCGGCAGACCTTGAGCGCTTTGTGGGTGAGGACGTCGACGACGGCCTCCTGGAACGAGGCGGCGACGTCGGCCACGGGCACCGGTTCGCCGGCGCGTTCCCTGGCTTCGACCCATCGGGCCACCGCGGTCTTCAGGCCGGAGAACGAGAAGTCGTAGGTGCCGTCGTCGTACTTGCCGCGGGGGAAGGGGATCGCGGCCGGGTCGCCTTCGCGGGCCCGCCGGTCGATGACGGGGCCGCCGGGGAAGCCGAGGTCGAGGACGCGGGCGACCTTGTCGAACGCCTCTCCGGCCGCGTCGTCCACGGTGGCGCCGAGCGAGTGCACCTCACCGGCGATGTCGGGGACGAGGAGCAGCGAGGAGTGCCCTCCCGAGACCAGCAGGGCCACGCACGGCTTGGGCAGCGCGCCGTGTTCGAGCTGGTCGACGGCCACATGGGCGGCCAGGTGGTTGACTCCGTACAGGGGCTTGCCGAGGGACAGCGCGTACGCCTTCGCGGCGGCCACGCCGACCATGAGCGCCCCGGGCAGTCCGGGGCCGGCGGTGACCGCGAACGCGTCGAGGTCGTCGAAGGCGACGCCCGCGTCCGCCAGGGCGCGTTCGATGGTCGGTCCCATGGCCTCCAGGTGCGCCCGTGACGCCACTTCCGGGACGACGCCGCCGAACCGGGCGTGTTCCTCCACGCTGGAGGCGACGGCGTCGGCCAGCAGGGTGTGGCCGCGGACGATGCCCACGCCGGTCTCGTCGCAGGAGGTCTCGATGCCGAGCACGAGGGGCTCGGAGTCTCGGATCACGGTGTCTGGTCCTCCCGCGCGGAACCGGTGGGGCGGGGCGCGGCGGTCATGTCCAGCCGGCGGCGCATCACGATCGCGTCGACTCCGGACGGCTGGTAGTAGCCCTTGCGGACGCCGATCCGCTCGAACCCGAAGTGCTCGTACAGCCTCCGCGCCCGGTGGTTGTCGGCCCGTACCTCCAGGAACACCTCCCTGCCGCCGCGCCGCCGCGCCTCGTCCAGCAGTTCGGTGAGCAGGGCGGTGCCGACGCCGCCGCCCTGCCGCTGGGGCTTGACGGCGATCGTCTGCACATCGGCCTGATCGCCCGCGGCGGCGAGCCCCGCGTAGCCGATGAGGTCGCCGCCGGGCGCCTCGGCCACCACGTAGTGACGGGTGTGGGGCTGGTCGGCCAGCTCGGCGAGCAGCATGTCCTCCGACCAGGCGTCATCGGGGAACAGGGTCCGTTCCAGCCGCAGCACCGCGGGCACGTCGGCGGTCTCCATCCTGCGCAGTCTCAGGCCCGTGCCGCTCACGCCGGGGTCACCTTCTTGCGCGGCCCCGGCTCCCTGGCGTCGGGGCGGCGCAGGTAGAGCGGGTCGGGCGGGAGCAGTTCCGGCCCGGGGGCGCCGGAGAGCCGCGACACGGTCAGCTCGGCCAGCGCCCCGGCCGTGGGCAGCAGCGGCTCCGGCGAGGCTCCGGAGGCGGCCAGCACGTCGGCGTAGATCGCCGCCCCCTCGCCGATCACCGGCAGCCCGTCCGGCACGTCGGCGGGACGGCCCACGGCGGGCTCGGTGACCCGTTCCTTGAACGAGGCGTACCGGGCCCAGTAGACCTCCTTGCGCCGGGCGTCGGTGGCGACGGCGAAGGGGGTGGTGCGTTTCGAGGCCCAGGCGATGATGTCCAGCGTGCAGACGCCGTGCACCGGTACGCGCAGCGTCTCGCCCATGGCCCGCGCGGTGACCAGCCCCACCCGCAGCCCGGTGTACGGGCCCGGGCCCACGCCCACGGCGATCGCGCTGAGATCGGCGGGGGTGGCCCCGGCCTCCGCCATCACGTCGGCGATGGCGGGGGTGAGCAGTTCCGCGTGCCTGCGGCGGTCGACACCGTCCGCCGAGCCGCGGGGCCGCACGCCCTCACCCGGCGACCACTCGTACAAGGCGACGGTGACCGCGGCCGTCGCGGTGTCGAAAGCCAAGACCAGCACGGATGGAAAGCGTACTGTAGGCGCCGCGTGACCGGTCCGCGTCGCGGGACGCGCGGGGCTCCGGCCTCAGCGCGAGCCGAGGGCTCCCACGACGCTCTTGGCGGCCTCGGTGGCGCCGCCCATCGCGCTGTCGGCCTTGAGGGGCTTGCCGCCGTTGCCGCCCGAGTAGTGGATGGTGACCAGGACGTTGACCACGCGGATGTTGGCGATGGCCTCGCCCGAGCCCTGGGACTCGTCCACGCTGTAGACGACGTAGCCCTCGTCGCCGACGCCCTGTATCGGCGCCTTCTCGGTCAGCTCCTGCCCGGCGAGCAGGGACTTGCCGGACTCGTCGGCCTTGCGCTCGTTGTCGAAGACGCCGCGCGCGACATCGGTGGGGGTCTGGTTCGGCGCCCCTTCGATGGCGCGCAGCTCGACGGTCAGCTGCCGTTTGTTGTCGCCGGTGTAGGCGCCCCAGACGCACTGGTTCCGCCGGTCGCTGCTCTGGTAGTTGTCGGCGCGGGTGCGGTCGGCCTTGGGCGCCAGCTTGTCGGCCACCTGCTTGTTCAGCAGTTCGCAGGCGTCGGGAACGATGGAGCGCTCGCCCTTGGAGGTCGGGGAGCTCCCGGCGGTGGCGGTTCCCACCTGCCCGGCGTCGTCGCCGCCCGAGCCGACCCCGCCGAGGAGGACGAAGGCGGCCAGCACGCTGGCGCCGACGGCCCCCACGACACCCGCCAGGATGAACGGGAGCCTCTTGCGCCCGGACCTGCGTTCGCGCACGATGCGGTGGCTTCCCGTGCCCGACCGGTACCCGCCGCTGCCGGGCGACCTGCGGGGCGGAGGCTGGCTCCGCCGGTAGTCGCCGCTGGTGGAGCCGTACTCGGCGCCGCGAAGCCCGTAGTCCCCGCTGCCGCCGCCCTGTGGACGGTACGTGTCGCCGCGCGAACCGTACGCGCCGCTGCCGCTCACGCCGTAGCCACCGCTCTCCCGGCTTCTGTACGCGCCGCTGCCCGTGCTGTACTCGCCCGAGCCGTATCCACCCGAGCTGTAGCCGCCGGATCCGGCCGGGTAGCCGCCCGAGCCGTATCCGCCCGTCCTGTAGCCACCGGAGCCGTAGCCGCCGCCCGTGCGGGTGGGGTCCTGGTCACGGTCGGGCGCGCCGTAGTCGCTGGGGAGGTAGCCGCCTCTCACCGTGCGGTACTCGCCGCTTCTCGGGTCGTACTCGTTCCCACCGGAAGGTCCGTATCCGTAGTCGCCGCTTTCCGCAGGGTAACCGCCGCTCCGCCGGTTCCGGTCGGCCTCCCAGCCGGGGCCGTCCGTCCGCTGACCTCCGCCGCGATGGTTACCACTCACCGGAACCCTCCGAGGGAAAGCTGATATGCCTTGAAGGTGAGGTTCGTTCGGCAAAGAGTATGTCATCCCGCCGTAAAGTGAGATCCCCCGGGCTTAGGGTAAAAACACGAAAGATTCTCGTGTCGGGTGAGTCGCGGGGTGTCAAGCGAGCTCGGCGGGCAGTCCGGACCAGCGCTCACCGACCCCGATGATCTTTAGTCGGCGGGTCTCCGAAGCGCCGTCGCCGCGCTCAATGATCACTTCCAGCCGATCGTCCGCGAGCCCTTCCGCCAGCCCGCGGCCCCATTCCACGACCGTCACCGAATCCTCGGCGGTGGCGTCGAGATCGAGGTCGTCGAGTTCGGCGAAACCGCCCAGCCGGTAGGCGTCCGCGTGGACCAGCGCGGGCCCGTCCGCCAGCGGGGGATGCACCCGCGCGATGACGAAGGTGGGCGAGGTGATCGGCCCGCGCACCTTCAGCCCCTCGGCGATACCCTGCGTAAGCGTGGTCTTACCTGCCCCCAGGTCGCCGGTGAGCACCAGAAGGTCCCCGGCTCGCAGCAGGGCCCCGAGCCGGGCGCCGAGCGACCGCATGCCGGCCGCCGTGGGCACTTCGAGGTGGATCTCCACGCTCATTTCCCGGCCGCCCGTCCATGGCCGCCGTTCCGCCGGAACGCGGCGCGCACGCCGAGCGCGGCATCCCCCGCGCCATGCGAGTTCCCGGTGCCGCACGGCCGCATCAGGACGAGCATTTCTTCCCTTTCCTCCAGCTTCCTTGGGCTTGTGGAACTTTGTTGCGGTCCAACGGTGTCACCCGGAAACGCCTTTCGTCTCCGGAACCGTCCCTGCCGCTCCCTTACCGCGGCGGCATAGGCGAAATCACCGATCGGCCGCGCGCTTCCAAGTACACGCGATCCGGGCCCCGAGCGCGAATCGAGGGTCAGGCGGAACGTTCCTCGCGTCCCGCGCGGATCCGGTCGACCAGCCGCCGCAGGCCGCCGGTCACCACGCCCGGGTACTCCAGCGGGAGCACGTGACCGGCGTCGCCGACCTCGACGTACTCGGCGTCCGGCAGGGCCTCGGCGATGTTGCGGCCGTGCTCGGGCGGGGTCAGCCGGTCCTCGCCGCCGGACACCACCAGCACGGGCACCCGGCCCAGGGTCTCCAGCGCGTCCAGCTTGTCGTGGGCGATCAGCGCCGGATAGAACTCGGCGATCACGTCGATCGGGGTGGCCCTGATCATCTGCTCCAGGAAGTCCACCACGGTCGGGCTCACCCGCCGGTCCGCGAAGGCCATCCGGCGGGTGACGATGAAGGCCAGGTCGGCGCCCAGCGCGCGGGCGCGGTCCACCAGGTCGGCGCGGCGGCCCAGGCCGCGCAGCGTGCCCGGCGCCAGCGGCCGCAGCACCTTGGCCAGCACCATCGGCAGGCCCAGCGTCATCTCGGTCAGGTTGCCGCACGAGGTGTTGACCAGCGCGACGCCCACGACGCGGGGGCCGTCGCGCCCCGCCTCGAACACCTCGGGATGCCGGTCGGCCAGCGCCATGATCGACATGCCGCCCATCGAGTGGCCCACCAGCACGACCTCGCCGCCGGGACGGACGGTGGCGCGCAGCACCGCGTACAGGTCCTCGCCGGTCTGCTCGATCGTGGCGTGGGTGGGCTTGCTGCGCCCGGAACGGCCGTGGCTGCGCTGGTCCCAGAACACCAGCCTGGGCCGCCCGCGACCGGCCTGCCGCCTGCCGCGCGCGCCGTCCCCGCCGCCCGGCACCGTGCTGTCGAGCGAGTACCGCAGGTCGCGGCGCTGGAAGTGCCAGGTGTCCTGGTTGAGCGCGTAGCCGTGGCTGAACACGATCGTCAGCCGGTCCCCCGGAGGCGGACCCCCGGACCCGCCGGGCTTCGTCCCCAGAGCGGCGAGGGGCGCGTCCTCCGGCTCGTCGATCTCCACGTGCAGCGGGACCCCGTCGTCGGCCAGCACGGTGAGCGCGTTCCCGCGCAGTTGGCCGAACGGCTCGTCGGCGTCCGGGTCGGGACGCAGCCTGACCCGGCCCACCGCCAGCCGGCGGAGCCCCACGGCGGCGCCGATCCCGGCCGCGCCGATGCCCGCGACCGCCCCGGCGATGCCGATCCTGCGCCCGCGCTTGCTAACCATCCACGCTCCCTGTCTCCACGCTCCCGGGCTCCTCGTTCCCGGGCTTCGCGCCCCTGTGCCCGGGATCCTCCGTGTACACCCGGGGCACCCGTGACCCGATGCGCGTGACGATCTCATACGAGATCGTTCCCAGCGCGTCCGCCCACTCCTGAGCGGTCGGCTCGCCGCGCTCGCCCGTCCCGAACAGGACGATCTCGTCCCCGGCGGCCAGCGTGTCGTCGCCGAGGTCGATCACGAACTGGTCCATGCAGACCCGTCCGGCGATCCGGCGCCGCCGCCCGGCGGCCAGCACCTCCAGCACGTTCGACCCGTGCCGGGGGATGCCGTCGCCGTAGCCCGCCGGGACGAGCGCCAGGTTGGTCCCACGGCCGGTGACGTAGGTATGGCCGTAGGAGACGCCGCTGCCCTCAGGGACGCGCTTGAGCAGCGCCGCGCCCGCGACCAGCGTCATGGCGGGACGGAGCCCGAACGTGCCCTCGCGCGGCACCGGGGTCAGCCCGTACACGGCGATCCCCGGACGCACCAGGTCGAACCGCGCCTCGGGGATCGTCAGCGTGGCGGCGGAGTTGGACAGGTGCCGCACCTCGGGACGGATCCCGGCCTTCTCGGCGTGCTCCACCATCTCCTGGAACGCCGAGAGCTGGCGCCCGATGGACGGATGGCCCGGCTCGTCGGCGCAGGCGAAGTGCGACATCAGGCCCACGACCCGCAGCAGGCCCTCGGCCTCGGCCGCCAGCGCCGCGTCCACCAGGGCGGGCCAGTCCTCGCCGGTGGCGCCACCCCGTGACATCCCCGTGTCGGCCTTGAGGTGGATCCGCGCGGGAACGCCCGCTCGGCGCGCGGCCTCCGCGATCTCCTTGACCAGCCACGGCGCGCCCGCGGCCAGGTCGAGCCCGGCTTGGACGCCCTTGTCGTAGGGCTCCCCCGGCACGCCGAGGCAGACCAGCGTCCGCACGCCGCCGGGCCCGCGCCCGGCGAGCCCGGCCTCGTGGAGTTCCAGCCCTTCGGCGAGCTTGGCGACCCCCAGCCAGGTGGCGCCTCCCGCCAGCGCGGCGCGGGCGGCGGGCACCAGCCCGTGCCCGTACCCTTCGGCCTTCACCATGGCCATGACCTCGGCACCGGCGGCCCGGTCACGCAGCAGCGCGACGTTCTCGCCGATCGCGCCCAGGTCGACGCGTGCCTCCGCAGGACTGCTCATGGTCACCAAGTGTGCCGCCTCCGTGCCGTGATCGCGCCTGGTCACGCGCGGCACGGCCGATCCCACGGGATTTCTTTCCCCTTTGGACGCAAGCGTCCGTTATGGGGTTCGCCAGGCTCTCTTCACCCTCCGTCACCAGATCGCGCGGAAGGCGGCGGGCAGCGCCTCGATGACGTCGTACGCGCTGATCGGCGCCTCACCGGCACGCCCGTCCACCCCCCTGCCCGTGAACGGCGGGGACGGCATGAACGGCGCTGACGGACCGGCCGCCGCGGGCGGTCCGGCGGTGGCGATGCGCCCGGCGAGCCCGTGCAGGTACGCCCCGGCGGCGGCGGCGTCCAGCGGCGGCATCCCGCCCGCCAGCAGCGCCCCGATCAGGCCGGACAGGACGTCGCCCGTCCCCGCGGTGGCCAGCCACGGCGTGCCGGTCGGGTTCACCCGGACCGGGCGGTCCACCTCGGCCACCAGCGTCGTCGAGCCCTTGAGGAGCACGGTGGCGGGCAACTCCGACGCGGCGCGGCGCACGTGCTCCAGCCGCCGCGCCTCGATGGCCTCCCGGTCCGCGTCGATCAGCCGGGACAGCTCGCCCGCGTGCGGGGTCAGCACGGTCGGGGACGGGCGGCGCAGCAGCTCACGGCGGCGGGCCACGATGGTCAGCCCGTCGGCGTCCACCAGGACGGGCAGGTCCGTGGCGAGCACGGCCTCGACCAGCGACTCGGCCCCCTCGCCCGTCCCCAGGCCGGGGCCCACCACCCACGCCTGCACCCGCCCGATCTTCTCCAGCGCGTCCGGCTTGGGCTCGATCACCGTGGTCACGGCCTCCGGCCAGCGGTGCCGCACCAGCTCCACCGCGTGCGGGACGGACGCGAACCGCACCATGCCCGCGCCCCCGTGCACGGCGCCGCCCGTGCACAGGACGGCGGCGCCCGTGAGGCCCTCGCCGCCCGCCAGGATGCCCACGACGCCGCGCCGGTACTTGTCCGACTCGGCACGCGGCTCGGGAGGCTGGACGTCCTCGGGCCAGGCGGCGACCACGTCCGGGTCGCTCAGGTCGGGTCCCAGGCCGATGTCGACCAGCTTCACCACGCCGCAGTACGCCGCGCCCGGGTCGATCAGCAGGCCGGGCTTGTGGGTGCCGAAGGTGACGGTGACGTCGGCGCGCACGGCCGCGCCGTCCACCCGTCCCGTGCCGGCGTCGACGCCGCTCGGCACGTCGCACGCCACGACGGTCGCGGTGGACGCGGAGGCGAGCCCGGCCAGCGTGGCGTGCGGCTCGCGCAGGGACCCCGACCCGCCGATCCCGGTCAGCCCGTCGATGACCAGGTCGGCGTCCGCGATCAGCTCGGCCGCCTCGGACTCGGGCGGCACCGCGCGGCCACCGGCGGCCTTCAGCGCGGCCAGCCCCTCCGGGTGGATCTTCGAACCGGCCGCCACCGCGTGGACCCGTGCCCCGCGGCGTGCCAGGCGCGCGCCCGCGTACAGGGTGTCGCCGCCGTTGTCGCCGCTGCCCACAAGGAGCACGACGCGCGCGCCGTACACCCGGTCCAGCAGCCCGGCGCAGACGGCCGCGAGCCCGGCGGCGGCCCGCTGCATCAGGGCGCCCTCCGGCAGCCGGGCCATCAGCGCCCGCTCGGCCGCCCGAACCTTGCCGACCTCGTGCGCGTACCTCATCCGCCCTCCGTCCCCAAGTCAGTCCACTTTCGAGTCTGCCCAGGTCATCCCGGTCATCCCGTCTCGGCGACCACGATGGCGGTGGCGATGCCGCCGTCATGGCTGAGCGAGACGTGCCAGCGGGTGACGCCGCGTTCGGCGGCCGCGGCGGCGACCGTGCCGGTGACGCTCAGCGTCGGACGGCCGTCACCGGCCCGTCCGATCTCGGCGTCGGTCCACAGCAGCCCCCGCGGCGCGCCCAGCGCCTTGGCCAGCGCCTCCTTGGCGGCGAACCTGGCCGCCAGCGAGCGCCCGGCCAGGTCGCGCTCCACCTCGGTGAACAGACGTCCCCGCAGCCCCGGGGTGCGCTCCAGCGCACGCTCGAACCTGGCGATGTCCACGACGTCGATGCCCACACCCACGATCACCCGTCCAGAATCCCACGGCGGTGCCCTCCGTCCCCGCGCACCCGCTGACCAATCCGCCGTGCCGCGCCTGACCTGGCGCGACCACCCGATCACCGCCGCTCGGAATACAGTGGCGTTGCGATCGAATACCCGCGCGCGCAGGTTGCCGTGCAAGTTACGGTTTCCTCTACACGGGCGATCCCGTACCCCACAGTTTTGAAGAATCCCCATCGGAGAGCCTTACCCCGCCGCGGCGTCGCAAAGGCGCGAGCCGCGCGGGAAGGGCTCGGCAGGGGTGGAGAGGCCGCAGCGATGAGCGCATCCCCCCGTCCCTCCGTCCGGCAGCGCCGGCTCGCCGCCGAACTGCGCCGGATGCGCGAGCAGAACGGGCTGACCGGTGACGAGGTCGCCGACCGCCTCACCTGGTCGACCGCCAAGGTGAGCCGGATCGAGAACGCCCGCACCGGCGCCAAGATCGCCGATGTGCGGCTGCTGCTCGACCTGTACGAGGTGGACGGCCCGCGCCGGGAGGAGATCATCGCGCTGGCCCGGGACGCGGCCGAACGCGGCTGGTGGGAGGAGTATCGCGACCTCATCGGCGGCTACCCGGACTACATCGCCATGGAGGACGAGGCGAGCCTGATCCGGCAGTGGGAGACGCACATCATCCCGGGGCTGCTGCAGACCGAGGCGTACGCCCGTACGGTCGTGTCCGGCTACAACACCATCGCGGCGACCCCGCCGCGCGAGATCGACCGGCGGGTCGAGGTGCGGATGCGGCGCCAGGGGATCCTGCACCGCGTCCCCGATCCGGCGGAATTGTGGGTCATCATCGACGAATCAGCGCTCTGGCGACTGGTCGGGGATAATTCGGTCATGCTGGATCAGATGCGGCATTTGACCACCATTATGCAGTTGCCCAATGTACGGCTCCAGGTATTCCCAATGAATGCGCCACACCCACTCATGGAGGGCTCTTTCACGCTGCTTGAGTTCGCCGCTTCCCATGACGTGACGTTCCCCGATATCGTGCATACCGAGAGTCTGGCGGTAAGCCATTTCGAGGACGAGATGACCACCCATCTCTTCCGTCTCGCCCACGACACATTGGCCGAGGCGGCGCTGGGTGCCGCCGAGTCCCGAGACTTCATCGCGGAGATTCTCAACGCATGGCAGGAACAAGTATCGAATCGCAGCCACTGAACTAAAGGATGTCGCGTGGCCTCCGCTGAAACCGACCCGATCTCCTGGCGCAAGAGCAGCCGTTGCGCCGCCAACGGCTCCTGCGTCGAAATCGCCGCACTTGCCCCGTCACGGGCGATCGCCGCCCGTGACGCCACGTACGGCGACGCAAGCCCGGTCCTGCTGTTCTCCGCCGGGGAATGGCGCTCGTTCACCGACCGGATCAAGCGAGGAGATCTCGAACCGTCCTCCTGAGGACACGCTGGGCCCGGGCCGGAACGTCCGCCCGGGCCTTCGTCATGTCCGGGGGCCGTGGTGTCCGGCCGGCCACCCACCCCGGCATGGCGCGCCAGTATGCGGTGGCGGGCAGGTCAGCCGACTCGTGACCTTTAATGGCGGTTGGAGGCATTTGGCATCGGCCACACCGTGGTGGCCGCAGGGTGGCCACCACGGTGGCCGGCACGGTGGTCACGGTGTACCGGCCATGGCGCGCCGGGCCACGGCGAGGAGATCGGATGCTCACCGACGGGACGAGCGGGCACGGCTGGCGGCGGAGCAGACGCTGCCAGTCCAACAACGGCTGCGTGGAGGTCGCCCGGGCGGAGGCTCCCACCGGACCCTTGATCGCGATCAGGGACGGGACGCTGCCCGCCACCGGAGCCCTGGCGCTGGAACCCGGCGCGTGGCGCGCCCTGCTGCACCGGCTCAAAGCGGGCAACCTGGACCTGCCCACGGACATGCCCGTACGCGACGCCTGACCCGCACGGCCGTCAGGGCGATCCGCGGACCCCGCTACTCGACCGTGACGGACTTGGCCAGGTTGCGCGGCTGGTCGACGTCGTGGCCCTTGGCGGTGGCCAGCTCGCAGGCGAACACCTGGAGCGGCACCGTGGTCACCAGAGGCTGGAGCAGCGTCGGCACGGCCGGGACGGCGATCAGCGTGTCGGCGTACGGCTCGACCGAGGTGTCGCCCTCCTCGGCGATCACGATGGTGCGGGCGCCACGGGCCCGGATCTCCTGGATGTTGGACACGATCTTGTCGTGCAGCACGTCCCGCGCGCGCGGCGGGACCACCACCACGACCGGCAGGCCCTCCTCGATCAGCGCGATCGGGCCGTGCTTCAGCTCACCCGCCGCAAAGCCCTCGGCGTGCATGTACGCCAGCTCCTTGAGCTTCAGCGCGCCCTCAAGGGCCACGGGGAAGCCCACGTGCCGTCCCAGGAACAGCACGCAGCGCTCGCCCGCCAGCGACCGGGCCAGCTCCCGGACGGGCTCCATGGTCTCCAGGACCTTGTCCACCTTCTCCGGCATCTGCGCCAGGAGCTGGATCATGGCGAACACCTCGTCGCCCCACTTGGTGCCGCGCACCTGCGCCAGGTACAGCGCGATCAGGTACACCGCCACGAGCTGGGTGAGGAACGCCTTGGTGGACGCGACGGCGATCTCCGGGCCCGCGTGGGTGTACAGGACGCCGTCGCACTCGCGCGGCAGCGTGGAGCCGTTGACGTTGCAGATGCCCAGCACCTTGGCGTGCTGCTCGCGGGCGTGCCGGACCGCCATCAGCGTGTCCATCGTCTCCCCCGACTGGGAGATCGCGATGACCAGCGTGGAACGGTTCAGGATCGGGTCGCGGTAGCGGAACTCGTGCGCCAGCTCCACCTCGCAGGGCAGCCCGGCCCAGTGCTCGATGGCGTACTTGGCGATCAGCCCGGCGTGGTTGGCGGTGCCGCAGGCCACGATGATGACCTTGTCGACCTCGCGGAGCTCCTGGTCGGGCATCCGCATCTCGTCCAGGATCAGCCGGCCGTCGGTGCCGATCCGGCCGAGCAGGGTGTCGGCGACCGCCCGCGGCTGCTCGGCGATCTCCTTGAGCATGAAGTAGTCGTAGCCGCCCTTCTCCGCGGCCGACACGTCCCAGTCGACGTGGTACTCCTTCACCTCGGCGGGACGCCCGGCGAAGTCGGTGACCACCACCCTGTCGGGGCGCAGCTCCACCACCTGGTCCTGGCCCAGCTCGATCGCGTCGCGGGTGTGGGCGATGAACGCGGCCACGTCGCTGGCCAGGAAGTTCTCGCCCTTCCCCAGGCCGACCACCAGCGGTGAGTTGCGGCGGGCGCCCACCACCAGGTCGGTGTCGCCGGTGTGGACGGCCACCAGGGTGAAGGCCCCCTCCAGCCGCCGGCACACGCGCCGCATGGCGTCGGGAAGCCCGCCGCCCCGCTTCAGCTCGTCCTCCAGCAGGTGCGCGACGGCCTCGGTGTCGGTGTCGGAGCGCAGCTTGTGACCGGCCTCCTCCAGCTCGGCCCGCAGCCTGGCGAAGTTCTCGATGATCCCGTTGTGGATGACCGCGACCGTCCCCGTGCAGTCGGTGTGCGGGTGCGCGTTGCGGTCGTTCGGCGGGCCGTGCGTGGCCCAGCGGGTGTGCCCCATCCCGGTGGTGCCGGCGGGCGGCGGCTCCTCTTCGAGCGCGTTGCGCAGGTTAACCAGCTTCCCCGCACGCTTGGCCGTGGTCAGCCTCCCGTCGGCCAGGACGGCCACCCCGGCCGAGTCGTAGCCGCGGTACTCCAGCCGCGCCAGTCCTTCGACCACGACGTCCAGTGCCGGCTTGGCGCCGACGTACCCAACGATTCCGCACATGGGGGCAAGCCTATGCGGTCGCCTTCCCGGGCCCCACCTTCATCCACCGTAGAGGCGTGGCTATAGCGTGAACGACCGCGGAAGCGCCGGTATACGCGTGAGACCGGTGATTACTGTTCAACCATGACGAGCGGATGGAACAGCGTGTCTGGTCCTCACAGCGTTCCCAGCCCCTATGTGGAACTCTCCCGCGACGCCTGGCGCGCGCTCCGGGAGAACACCCCGCTGCCGCTGACGCCGGGCGAGCTGGACGCGCTGCGCGGCCTCCGCGACCCCATCGACATCACCGAGGTCGAGGAGGTCTACCTGCCGCTGTCCCGGCTGCTCAACCTGTTCTTCCTGGCCGAGGGCGGCCTGCGGGACACCGTCGGGACGTTCCTGGGCGAACGGGTGGAGCCCACCCCGTTCATCATCGGCGTGGCGGGCAGCGTCGCGGTCGGCAAGTCCACCACGTCCCGGCTGCTGCGGACCCTGCTGGCGCGCTGGCCCGAGCACCCCACCGTGGAGCTCGTCACCACCGACAGCTTCCTGTACCCCAACCGGATCCTCACCGAGCGCGGGATCATGGACAGGAAGGGCTTCCCCGAGTCCTACGACCGGCGGGCGCTGGTGCGGTTCGTCTCGTCGATCAAGGCGGGGGCGCCCGAGCAAGAGATCCCGGTCTACTCGCACCTGGAGTACGACATCGTCCCGGGCGCGTCGCAGGTGGTGCGGCGTCCCGACATCCTGATCGTGGAGGGCCTCAACGTCCTCCAGGCGCCGCCGCCCGGACAGCTCGGCGTGTCGGACTTCTTCGACTTCTCGATCTATGTGGACGCGCGGGTCGAGGACATCCGGCAGTGGTACATCGACCGGCTGTTCGCCCTGCGCCGCACCGCGTTCACCGATCCCCGGTCGTACTTCCACAAGTACGCGCACGAGCTGGACGAGGACGAGACGGCCGCGTTCGCGCAGCGGGTCTGGCGGGACGTCAACGAGATCAACCTGGTGTCGAACATCCTGCCGACCAGGGCCCGCGCCACCCTCGTCCTGCACAAGGCCCGCGACCACAGCGTCCAGCGATTCCGGCTCAGGCGGATCTGAGCCGCCGTGTCGGGCCCGTGTCCTAGGGTTCCCGACCATGGACTCCCTTCCCGAGCTTCTGGTCGATCCGCCCTGGGAGAAGGCCGCACGGCGGTCCGCGCTCACCGGGCAGAAGGAGCCGGCGCAGCGCGTCGTCCCCGGCCTCGAACCACCGTCCGGCCTGGCCGTCGCCTGGGCGCCGGGGTGGCGGGAGCAGTGGCGGGAGGCACCGGTCTACCTCAGCGCCTACACCCGCACCCTGGACGAGCTCATCAACAACTACCTGGCCGGGCAGCCCGTTTACCCGCCGATCGAGGCCGCGATGCTCGCCACGGGGCCCGAGGAACGGATCCGCCCGCTCGTCCCGGACTGGCGCCCGAAGTACATCACACCCGGGACTATTTCACCGGCCATGGCCTGGCGACGGTGCCGTTCCTGGTCCCGGACGCGGTGGGGAAGGCGCGTCCGCCCCGCCGCAAGGCCACCGCCGCCCTGGCCTGGGTGGCCGCGGAGCACGGCGCGGACGCGGTGGTGAAGGCCGCCCGGGTGTTCGGCGACGAACCGGCGGAGATCGTCGAGGAGGCGCTGTCGGCCGGGACGCCGATCCCCGGCGTGCACGGGAAGCCCGGCGAGGAGTCGCCCAAGGCCCCGGCCGCCTACCGGCGCTACGCCGCCCTCAAGAAGGACGTCCGCACGATCGCCGCCGACCAGATCCGGCGGCTGGAGGCCGCCATGGTCGCCGGCCGCCGCTGGACGCCGGAGGAGTTCCGCGCCTCCTTCGCCGATCACCCGCTCATCCGGCACATCGCCCGCCGCCTGGTCTGGCTCGCGGACGACCGTTCGTTCCGCATCGCCGAGGACCGGACCCTGGCCGACTCCGCCGACACCCAGTTCACCCTGCCCGCCTCGGCCCGGATCGGCATCGCGCACCCGCTGCACCTCGGCGAGGACGCCGCGGCCTGGTCGGAGCTGTTCGCCGACTACGAGATCACCCAGCCGTTCCCGCAGCTCGGCCGGCCCGTCCACGCCCTCACCGGGGACGAGCGCGCCGCCTCGCGGCTGGCCGCGTTCGCGGGCGCGCGGGTGCCGACGGGCATGGTCCTCGGCCTGATCAGGTACGGCTGGGAGCGCGGCATCCCGCAGGACGGCGGCGTCGAGCACGACATCTCCCTCCAGGTCACCCCCGACCGCGCAATCATGATCTATCTCGACCCCGGCATCGCCGCCGGCGCCGTCGACGTCTTCCCCGAACAGACCATCCGCGAAGTGCTGATCTACAAGACCCTGGGCGTGAAGGGCGACGCGGCGTTCGGCGAACTCGACCCCGTCATCGCCTCCGAGGTCCTGGCTCAGCTCACCGCCCTCACCGGCGGCTGACCGCGCCCCCCGTCAGGCCCAAGCCTCGGATCCGGCCGCGTCCGCCTGGACGATGACCTGGGATCTGAAGCCGGACATCAGCGGCGTTCCGGTCGGCGGCCACGGGCCACGCCGCACGGGCCTCACTCGGCGCTGGCCACCGACAGGGAGCGCAGCCGCACCACGGCGAGCAGCGTGCCGGCGACCGTCACCAGCGCCAGCAGCGGGACCGCCACGCCCAGGTCGACCGTCGAGGTGACGTCCGCGACACCGGTCAGCGCGTCGGTCACCGACAGCGCCCACTGCTGGACGGACGCCGACCTGGCGCCCGGCGCGAAGTTGCCCAGCAGGCTCTCCCACACCAGCGCGTACAGCAGCCCGACCGTGACGGCGTTCCGGCTGATCACGCCGAGCGCCACGAAGATCGCGCCGTAGGCGACGCCGCCCACCAGCACGCCCACCGTGAACGCCGAGGCCAGTCCCTCGGCCGTCCCGATCAGCAGCAGCCCGGCCACCAGGGTCGGCAGCACCGCGAACACCACGATCAGCCCGATCGCCACCGCCAGCTTGGTCAGCACGATGACCTGCCGCGGCACGGGCTTGGTCAGCACGTACATGATCTGGCCGTCGTCGATCTCCGGGCCGATCACCCCGGTCCCCGCGATCAGCGCCAGCAGCGGCAGCAGGGTCGTCAGCGAGATGCGCTGCAGGACGGTGACCGACACCTCCATGTCGGCGATCCCGGTCGCGCGCAGGATCCCCGCCAGCACCAGCATCAGCGCCGGCAGCCCCAGCAGGAGCAGCGCGCGCCGCCGCCCCAGCATCGACCGAAGCGTGATCATCGCGATCGTCGCGTTCATGCTCTCCCTGCCTCGCTCACTGCGCGTCCCGGTGCATGGCGGATGTTCATCGGGGGGCGGCCGTTCATCGGGCCACCAGGTAGGAGAAGACGCTTTCGAGGGACTCGTCGGAGGGCGAGACCTCCCACAGGCGGACACCGGCGTCGCGGGCCAACCGCGGCAGGAGCCAGGTGAAGCGCTGGAAGTCGACCGCTTCCACGCGCAGGCCCTTCTCGGTGAGCTGGACGCTGCGCGCCGAGCCGTCCGCGATGACGGCGGCGGCCAGCCGGCGGTCGTCGGCGGAGCGCACCATGAAGATGTGCGGGCGGTCCGTCATCAGCCGGCGGATCTTGCGGAAGTCGCCGGAGGCGGCGTGCCGGCCCGCCACGACCACCTCGATGTGCTGGGCCAGCCGCTCCACCTCCTCCAGGATGTGCGAGCTGAACAGGATGGTGCGGCCCTCGGCGGCCATCCCGCGGATCAGGTCCATGAGCTGGAGGCGCTGCCGCGGGTCCATCCCGTTGAACGGCTCGTCCAGCAGCAGCACCGGCGGATCGTGGACGAGGGCGGACGCCATCTTGATCCGCTGCTTCATGCCCTTGGAGTAGCCGCCGATCGCGCGGCCGGCCGCGTCGTCCATCTCCACCAGCGCGATCGCCCGCCGCGCCGCCTCGGCCGGGTCGGGCAGCTTGTGCAGCTTGGCCATCGCCAGGATGAACTGCCACCCGGTGAGGAAGTCGTAGGCGGTCTCGCGCTCGGGCACCAGGCCGAGCCGCCGGTAGACGTCCGGGTTCTTCCAGACCGGCGCGCCGTCCAGCGTGACCGTCCCGGACGAGGGCGGCAGGAAGCCGCCCATCATGTGGATCAGCGTCGACTTGCCCGCGCCGTTCGGCCCCAGCAGGCCCGTCACGCCCGGCCCGATCGTCATCGAGATCCCGTTGACCGCGACCACGTTGCCGTACCAGCGGGACACGCCCTCCAGCCGGAGTTCGACCGTGCCGCCCCCAGGGGAGGGCTTCCGGACGTCCTGAACGGCCTCGCCGCTGCTCATGAAAGCCCCGCCTTCCGGAACCGCGCGTACAGGACGGCGACCGAGCCGGCCGCCAGGCCCAGGCACGTCGCCAGCGCCACCAGCCCGCCGGGCAGTCCGGGCGCGATGGCGATCGAGGAGCTCTCCGCGCCCAGCAGCCGCACCTGGACGATGTCGACCAGGTTGAACGGCGCGAACAGCCCGACCCAGCCCGCCAGGGACCAGTTGGACTCCATCTCCGCCAGCCCCTGGATGATCGCGACGAAGGCCGCGGTGACCAGGTACACGGCGATGACGGCCGCGACGCCGAACCCGCGGCGTGGCGTGAACGCCGCGATCACCAGCCCGATCGCCCCCAGCACCAGCGCGTACAGGACGCAGCCCACCAGCGCGGTGAGGAAGCGCACGAGATGCTCTCCCGGGTCGGGCGCCCTGGTCACCAAGGCGCCCGCGTACAGGACGGTGATCGGCACCGCCATCAGCGCGAACAGCGCCGTCACCATGGCGCCCAGCTTGGCCAGCACGAAGTCCAGATGGCCCACCGGGCGGGAGAAGTACAGCGGGATCACGTGGAAGCGCAGCTCCCGCGAGGCCAGCACCGGCGCCTGGGTGGCCATGAAGATCGCGATGATCGCCTGCATGGTCGGCGCGTACGCGGCGTAGGGGATCAGCGCCTCCGCCTCCTTGGTGATCGCGAACGCCGCCACCGAGCCCGTGGCGGGCAGCAGCATGATCGCGGCCAGGAGGAACGGCATCACCTTCGCCCGCGCCGGGCGGCCGAGACCGTAGGCGGCCCGCAGGTTGTGCAGGTACAGCGACCGCGTCACGTACGCGCGGCCCAGCCTGCGGCCCTCGTAGTGCCGGTAGCCGATGTCGTGGATCGTGCTGACGCTCATCGCGGGGCCCCCTGAGGTGCGTGGTCCACGGGAGGCGGCGGCGCGCCCCCGCCCTGCGGGCCTGGCGGCCCGGTGGCGAAGACCTCCTCGATGCGGTGCCTGCGCTGCTCCATGCGGACCAGCCGCAGCTCCAGCTCGGCCACGGTGTCGCGGATGACGTCGTAGGTGGACTCCCCGGCGATGTCGACGAGCAGGAACCGTCCCTCGGGGCGCACCGAGAGTCCCGCGTCGTACAGGCGCCGCCCGAGCTCGTCGCGCCCCTCGTCGACCTCGACGGTCAGGACGCCGCTCTCCGTGGTGTACGCCTCGACCGCCTGGGAACGCAGCAGCCGGCCGCCATCGATGATCACCACATGGTCGCAGACGCGTTCGAGCTCGCCCAGCAGGTGGGAGGTGACCAGCACGCTGATGCCGAACTCGGTGCCGATCCTGCGGATCAGGTCGAGCATCTCGTCGCGGCCGGCCGGGTCGAGCCCGTTGGTGGGCTCGTCCAGGAAGATCAGCTGCGGGTCGTGGACGAGGGCCTGCGCCAGCTTGACCCGCTGCCGCATGCCGGTGGAGTAGCCGCCGATGGGACGGTAGCGCTCCTCGTACAGGCCCACGTGCCGCAGCGTGTCGGCGGCGCGCTCACGGGCGGCGGTCGGCGGCAGCCCGCACATCCGCGCCATGTGGACGACGAACTCGGTGGCCGAGACGTCGGGCGGCAGGCACTCGTACTCGGGCATGAACCCGACCCGCTCCCGGATCGCCTCGCCCTCGCGGGCGATGTCCAGGCCCAGGACGGACGCGCGGCCCGAGGTGGGCGGCAGCAGCCCGAGCAGGATCTTGATGAGCGTGGACTTGCCCGCCCCGTTGGCCCCGACCAGGCCGACGACGCCGGGCTCCACGGCCACGGAGAGGGCGTCCAGCGCGGTCACCCGGGGGAACCGCATCGTCAGCGCGTCGGTCGCGATGATCGGCATGTTATGAACCTAGTCCCCTGCCGGCACCCGGACGTCCCTCTGGAGGGCCATGGCGCCTTGGGAACATCCCCTTCTTCCGGAGGAACAGCGACCATATCCATCGTTGCAGGAGGAGCGTGAGCGTGCCCGCGATGATCATGCCCGCCACGTTGACGCCTAATTGTCGTAGCGACCCGGTGACCTCGGTGCCGTGCTCCAGCGCCAGCGCCACCCCCAGGTTCCCCGCGGCGGGGACGGTGGTCACCGAGATGAACACGCCCACGAGCGCCGACGACTTGCCCGAGGTCAGCGACAGCACGCCGCCCACGCCCGCCAGCAGCGCCACGATGAACGACCACCGGTCGGGGCTGTAGATGAACGCGGTCATGGGACGCGACTCCGGCAGCCGGTCGAACTCGATCACCCCGATCAGGCGGGAGACCAGCGCGCAGACGTAGGTGACCAGGACGGCCAGCGCGAACCCGACGACCAGCGTGCGCAGAGCGACCAGGATCCGGCGGCCGTGGCCGTGCAGCAGGCCGAAGCAGATCGCGGCGATCGCGCCGAACTCCGGGCCGAGCACCATCGCGCCGACCACCAGCACCGGCGAGTCGATCAGCGCGGCGATCCCGGCCAGTTGCGTGGCCAGCACCAGGAACACCAGGAACGACCAGGTCATCCTGCTGTCGTCCTCGGTGCGCCGCTCCAGTTCCTCCCAGACCACCGCGTCGTCGCCGTGGCCGGGCGCGCGGAGCTCGGCCGCCTCGGCGCCGCTGGACAGCGACAGGTCGATGTGCTCGAACGAGATCGACCCGTCCCGTTCGATGCCCAGGCCCTGCAACTCCTCGATGACCTCGTTCGCCGACTCGCGCGCGATGTCGGCGGTGACCAGGTCGCCGCGGGGGGACCGGGCCGCGCCCGGCAGGACGACCACGTTGGTGGCGCCCGTGCAGCCCGCGAGAACGGCGCAGACCGCGTCGGTACGGTCCTCGGGCACGATCGCTCTCAAGTGCAGCACCCCCCACATGGTGCCGTATCGCGTGCCGCGCCCCATCGGTAAAGTCCGGCAAAGCGGGGACAATGCGACGGTACAGATGAAGGCGGGTGAGGGGATGCCGTGGCCCAAGGCGACGACGGCCGTCCTGCTGGCCCTTGCCACGGGCGTGGCGGGGTGCAGCGTGGAGGTGGGCCTGTCGGACGATCCCTCAGCGGAAGCCGCGTCCCCGCGGGTGTCGTCCACCGCGCGCCTGGTCCGCGATCTGGAGGGCTTGCGGGTCGCGGCGGAACGGCCCGGCGGCGGCTACGACCGCGACCGCTTCGGCACCCGCTGGAAGGACATCGACCGCAACGGCTGCGACCAGCGCAACGACGTCCTCGCCCGTGACCTGCGGGACGTGCGCAAACGCGGAGACTGCGTCGTCGTCGCCGGGACGCTGCACGACCCCTACACCGGCAGGACGATCGCGTTCGTCAAGTCCGACGCCGACGAGGTGCAGATCGACCACGTCTACCCGCTCGCGCTGGCGTGGCGGATGGGCGCCTCGGAGTGGGACGAGGACCGCCGCGAACGCTTCGCCAACGACCACGACAACCTGCTCGCCGTCTGGGGCGTCCCCAACCGCCAGAAGAGCGACTCCGGCCCCGGCGAGTGGAAGCCGCGCAAGGCGTTCCAGTGCGACTACGCCGCCCGGTACGTCGCGGTCGCCAAGAAGTACGGGCTTCCCGTCACCCGCGCCGACCGCGACGCCCTGCGGACCTTCACCGCGAGCTGCTGATCACCCGGCGGGGGCGCCGATCACTCGGTGATGTCGAGGCGGCCGACCTTCAGGTGCTTGATCTCGACCGTCCCCGCCTGGAGATGGTGGACGACCGCGCGCTTGACCACCAGCTTGCCGATGGCGACCGCGCCGACGGCCAGCGCTCCCAGCGCCATCGAGCCCAGCGCCAGCGACCCGAAGGCGTTGCCCGCCCGCAGCGTGAACCCGGTGGCCGACGCCCCGGTGACCGTCGCCCCGGTCGCCCGCGCCCCCACGCCGCGTTCGGTACGGACCCGCGGCAGCGCCTTGCGCTTACCCCCCTGCCCGGCTTGCTCGGCCTGCTCGGCCGTCTCGTTCGGCTCGTTCGACTCGCTGCTCATCTGATCACCTTATTCCCGGGTCGTTCCCCGTCAGGCGAGGACGGTGCGGACGACCTCGGCCAGGCGGTCGGCGGTCGCGCTCGCCTGCTCCTCCGAGGCGGCCTCCACCATCACGCGGACCATGGGCTCGGTGCCGCTGGGACGGATCAGCACCCGCCCGTTGCCGCCCAGCTCCGCCTCCGCCTCGGCGACGGCCTTGGCCAGCTCCGGCGAGCTGCCCGCACGGGACTTGTCGACGCCCTTGACGTTCACCAGCACCTGCGGCAGCCGGGTCATCACCTTGGCCAGCTCGTCCAGCGGGCGCCCGCTGCGCGCCATCGCCGCGATCAGGTGCAGGCCGGTCAGGACGCCGTCGCCCGTCGTGGCATGGTCCAGCATGATCACGTGGCCGGACTGCTCGCCGCCGAAGACGAACCCGCCCTCCTTCATGGCCTCCAGCACGTACCGGTCGCCCACCGCCGTCTCCACGACCTCGATCCCCGCGCCGCGCATCGCGATCTTGAAGCCGAGGTTGGACATCACGGTGGCCACGACGGTCTCACCGGTCAGCCGTCCCGACTCCAGCAGGTCCATCGCCAGGATCGCCATGATCTGGTCGCCGTCCACCGGCTCGCCGTCGGCGGTCACGGCCAGGCAGCGGTCGGCGTCGCCGTCGTTGGCGATCCCCACGTCCGCGCCGTGCTCGCGCACGGCCTTCTGCAGCGCCTCCAGGTGGGTGGAGCCACAGCCCGAGTTGATGTTGAGCCCGTCCGGGGCCGCGCCGATCGCGATCACGTCGGCGCCGGCCCGGCGCAGCGCCTCGGGCGCCACGTCGGAGGACGCGCCGTTGGCACAGTCGACCACCACGCGCAGCCCGTGCAGCGACACCGGCACCGTGCTCAGCAGGTGCGCCACGTACTGCTCGACGGCGCCGTGCGCGTCCCGGACACGGCCCACCAGGGACCCGGTGGGCGCCTCCCAGTCCTGGCCGAGCGCCCCCTCGATCCGGTCCTCGATCTCGTCCGGCAGCTTGAAGCCGCTGCGGTCGAAGAACTTGATGCCGTTGTCGGGAGCGGGATTGTGCGAGGCCGACAGCATCACGCCGAGGTCGGCGTCCAGCGCGTGGGTGAGGTACGCGACCGCCGGGGTCGGCAGCACCCCCAGCCGCAGCACCTCCACGCCCGCGCTGGCCAGCCCGGCCACCACCGCGGCCTCCAGGAACTCTCCCGAGGCGCGCGGGTCGCGCCCGACCACCGCCACGGGACGATGCCCCTCGAACGCGCCCGCCTCGCCCAGGACCCGTGCCGCCGCGACGGACAGGTCCATGGCCAGCGGCGCGGTCAGATCGCGGTTGGCGAGCCCGCGCACCCCATCGGTCCCGAAGAGACGACCCACTGTTCAACTCCCGATACGAACAAGAGACCGCGGGACACCCCCGGAACGCCGGTTCGCCGGATCCGCGCGGTCGAGCCCAGAGCGCGCCCCGTCCGGCGCGCGGTCGATCTTGTGCCCGTATCCGCGGCAAGCATGCCCGGTCGTCCCGGACGTCCTGGACGGACGGCGCGCGCGTCCACGGGTGGTGACCCGACCGCACGCGCGCGGGCGCGTCGTTTCGCGGTCGTCTGTCATGAAGGCCATGAAAGCAGCCGGACCCGGCCCGCATGGCGCTCTTCGAGTGGCCGGATGCCGCCGTACCGCGTGCAGAGGGCGCACGGGGCGTACAGGGCGCACGGGCCATGCGGGAGCGGAGAGGGGGCCGGAAAGCGGACGAGCCGCCGCACCCTGCCGCCGGCCATGGGGACCGGCCGCGAGAACGCCATGGGGTGCGGCGGCTCGTACTGCGATCAACGCTTGCTGTACTGCGGAGCCTTACGGGCCTTCTTGAGACCGGCCTTCTTCCGCTCGGGCACCCGCGCGTCGCGGGTGAGGAAGCCGGCCTTCTTCAGCGCCGGGCGGTGCTCGATGTTGGCGAACTGCAGCGCCCGCGCGATGCCCAGCCGCAGCGCGCCGGCCTGACCGGTGGTGCCACCGCCGTTCACCCGCGCCAGCACGTCGAACTGCCCCTCCAGGCCCAGCAGCACGAACGGCTCGTTCACGATCTGCTGGTGCACCTTGTTGGGGAAGTACTGGTCGAGGGTGCGGCCGTTGATGGTCCACTTGCCCTCGCCGGGGACGATCCGCACCCGGGCGATGGCCTGCTTGCGGCGGCCGGTGCCGGCGGCGGGACCGGTCGCGACCGGCTGGCCCAGGTAGCCGGTGTCCGCGGCCTCCGGGGTCTCGGTGGTGTACTCCGACGGCGCGTCTTCGTACGAGTCGTACTCGACGCCCTCGGCGGACGTCTCGGCGGCGGACTCGGTCACGGTTCTCCTTGGGGTCTTCTAGCCAGGGCGGCGGGCCCGGTGTCGTTCGTCGGGTGCCCCGGCGGCCACTGTTTCGGGTCCCGGCCGCGCGCTCGCCGGCGCGGGCCGGTGCCACCGCGCGAGCGGCGGCGGGATGTCGTTACTGCTTGATCTGGGTGATCTCGAACGGCACGGGCTTCTGCGCCTGGTGCGGGTGGTCCGGACCGGCGTAGACCTTGACCTTGCCGAACATCTTCCGGCCGAGGGAGTTCTTGGGCAGCATGCCCTTGATCGCCTTCTCGACGGCCCGCTCGGGGTGCTTGCGGATCAGGTCGGCGTAGGTCATCGAGCGGAGGCCGCCCGGGTAGCCCGAGTGCCGGTAAGCACGCTTCTGGTCGAGCTTGTTGCCGGACAGCGCCACCTTCTCGGCGTTGACGACGATGACGAAGTCACCGGTGTCGAGATGGGGCGCGTAGATCGGCTTGTGCTTACCCCGAAGCAGCTGCGCGACCTGACTGGCGAGCCGACCCAGCACGACATCGGTCGCGTCGATGACGTACCACTGACGCTGCACGTCAGTGGGCTTTGGGGTGTACGTGCGCACGGTCGTAGCCTTCGTTTCTCGTCGACTTTCTCAGCGGATTCCTGCTCGCGCCGATCAGAGGCTGATCCGACCAGGCGCTCCCGGGAGACCGGTGATCCGGATCCGCGCGAACTGACGAACAACCGAGGACAGCTGACGACAGCGAACGACGCGGAGGACACCGGCGATTCGCGGCCCGCCCGAGGACAGGCGTCACCGCATACAGCAGTAGGTCAGCATACCCGGCCGCAGGGGCGCTGGGCAAAGTGAGCCGGACCGCGCCAGGTGATCGTTTCTTTGAGGGATTGCCGGGACGTATGTGGCTTATCGGGATAAGGTTCGCGCGACCGGTCCATCACGGCGACGTCGGCCAGGCCCTGCCGGCACGGCAGGTGCCAACGACGCTGTGCCGACGAGAACCCGGGAGCCCCCGCCGATGCCGACCTACCCCGCGGCAACCACCAATCCGCACCGTCCCGGCCGCGACCGGGACGAGGACCGCCGCCCGTCAGGACATCGCGCCGGCGGCCGCTCCAGAAGGCGGCCGGACCGGCGCTCCGGCCCCAAGCGCGCCCTGACCGTCACGGCAGTGGCCGCCGCCTCGGCCCTCGCCGTCGGCACCGGCGTGGCCCTGGACCGGCTCGTCCTTCCCGAGCTGCGGTCCGAGCCCGTCTCCGCGGGACGGGCGGCGCCCGAGAACGCCCCTCCCCCGCCCGGCACCGACCTCGGCGCGCGCCCGGACGCGGTCGACGCGGCCCCCGTCCCGTCGCCCAGCGAGAGCGCCCCGCCCCTCAAACCTCTCCCGGGCGGTACGAAAGGCGCGACACCGCGTCCGGAGGCGTCGAAGTCCGCGAGTCCGGGCGGCGCATCGTCCGGCGGCGGCACCCCCCGCGTCGGCGGAGCGACCGTGGCCGAGACCACCGTGGTGACCCTCACCAACAAGGAGCGGGCCAAGGAGGGCTGCTCTCCGCTGCGGATCGACGAGAAGCTCATGCTCGCGGCCCAGCGGCACTCGGCGGACATGGCGGCGCACAACTACTTCGACCACACGTCCCGCAACGGCGACAGCCCGTGGGACCGCATGGAGGCGGCCGGGTACTCCCAGCCCGGGGCCGAGAACATCGCCAAGGGCTATGCAACCCCGGCGGCCGTGGTGCAGGGGTGGATGAACAGCCCCGGGCACCGCGCGAACATCCTCAACTGCAAGCTCCGGGCGATCGGCGTCGGGATGGCCCAAGGCCCCGGCGGCCCCTACTGGACGCAGAATTTCGGCTGGGTCTAGACCCCTGACCGGCGGCATGTGACCTTTCCCAAACCAGCCGCGCTGCGTTCTTCCCCATGTCATGGTGTTGTTCCGTTAGGTCAGCTACCAGACGAAGGGAACGGTAAGGTCCGACCCATGGGTTATCCGGGCGATCAAGGCAAACCGGGCGGCTGGCCGGCCGAGGGAGGCCAGGCGTCCCCCTACGACGCGCCCTGGAAGCAAGACCGGGCCGACCTCACCCAGCCCGCCTCTACTGGCGCGCCCTACCGGACGCGGCAGGGCAACGGCTTCCCCGGCCCGCCCCGAGACGATGACCCGTACGCGCCTCCGCCGAACGTGCCGTACTCGCCCGGCGGAAGCTTCAGGTCACCCGGCGGCTTCGGCGACGACACCTACGGCGGCGCGTACGAAGAAGGCCCCGGGATGCCGGGCCCGAACCGCCCCGACCAGGGCATGCATGGCCCTGGGATGCCGGAGCCGGGGATGCCGGGTCCGGGCGGTGGCATGCCGAGGGAGAGGCGGCGCCTGCCGCTGATCGTCGGAGGTGCGGCGGCGGCCGGACTGCTGCTCGTCGGGGGCGGCGTGGTGCTCTCCTCGATGCTTCGGGACGACTCGTCGGCCAAAGCGGGGAACGCCTCGGCCAACCCTGCGCAGTCACCGGCCGTCAAGGCGTCCCCCACCCAGCCCACCCTGGAGCCGGTCAAGCTCAAGAGCCGCGCGACCGACCCGAGCGCCCTGTCGCTGAAGGAGGCGTTCGGCAAGGCCGCGTTCACCGGCTCGGGCAAGAAGTACGTGCGCACCGCCTGGCACATCCACCGCTCCTGCACGGGTGCGGTCGAGGGGGCCAAGCTGTCGGTGGCGATGAAGAGGGGCCGCTGCACGCAGGTGCTCCGCGCCACCTACGCCCGCCGCGACGGGCTGCTGGTCGGAACGGTCGGGGTGTTCAACCTGGAGACCGAGGGCGCCGCCAAGCTCGCGCAGAGGGCCGCCACCGCCAAGGACGCCTTCCTGAAGCCGCTGCGCGGCGCCGGATACAGCAAGACGATCGG
The DNA here is from genome assembly GCF_043906805.1 of Actinomadura sp. SCN-SB. Classification (NCBI taxonomy): domain Bacteria; kingdom Bacillati; phylum Actinomycetota; class Actinomycetes; order Streptosporangiales; family Thermomonosporaceae; genus Actinomadura; species Actinomadura sp. SCN-SB. The sequence goes on from NZ_JBIMPP010000054.1 coordinate 54,980, forward strand.
CAGGGGCGAGGCCCTCGGCACCGCCGAGGCGCGCGGGCACTACCTGGTGATGACCTGGGTGCAGCGCCCGGATGGTAAGAGGGTCGCCACCAAGTACCATTCGGTGGTCTCGACCTTCGGGCAGCACCTCATCCGGGGAAGCGGTCTCAGCTTCGCGCTGCACTACCGCGAGACCGAGGGCAAGCCCTTCCAAAACTGACCTGGACGAATACTTCGTGGCTATGTCTGGATCTCATGAGGCCGGTGACCGGCCCCAGGACGCGGGGACGCCCCCCGTTCCGGCGCCGGTCGCGCCGCCCAGCTTCGGCAAAGCCGAGCCGCCCGCCTCTGAGGCCGCCACTGAGGCCGCCACTGAGGCCGCCACTG
>NZ_JBIMPP010000055.1:0-53746 GCF_043906805.1 Actinomadura sp. SCN-SB
GGGGACCTGGTGATCCCGCGATCCCCGAAGGACGCGCCCCCACTCGACCGATGATCTACAGCACTGTCATTCTCTGGCCGATCAGCGGGTCGGCTTCACCGTGCCGCCACGAGATGGGAAGTTCGGCGCGCGGCGTTGGGTGAAGGCGGCGATGCCTTCGCGGGCGTCCGGTGAGGTGAAGGCCTTCTGGCCGTAGAGGGCTTCGCTGTGGAACGCCTGATCCTGCGGGAGGTCACCGAGCCTGAGCACGGCCTCCTTGATGATCCCCAAAGCGGTGCCGCTACGAGCCACGAGCCGATGGGCGCGGTCGAGCGCGGACTCCAGCAATGCCGGAGCGGGAACCACCTCGTTGAGCAGTCCGTATCGGAGTGCCTGCGCCGCGGAGATCCGGTCTCCCTGCAGCATCAGCTCCATCGCCCACGCGTAGGGGATCTGCCGTGTCAGCCTGGTGAGGGTACCGCCCGCCGGGACGACGCCGACGCCGCTCTCGGGAAGGCCGAACTCGGCGGTGTCGGCCGCGATGCGGATGTCGGTGGACAGCATGATCTCGAAGCCGCCGCCCAGGCAGAGACCGTTGATCGCGGCGATCACGGGCTTGAACAGCGTGGTGTGCTTCTGATGCGCGGCGTCCCATTCGGAGATGTCGAACCGCCCTTGCGCCAGGGCCGGGATCGATTCGGTAAGGTCGGCCCCCACGCAGAAGGCGCGGTCGCCGCTGCCGGTGAGGATCGCGACGGCGATCGAGTCGTCGCCGCGGACCTCGGCGAAGGCCGCGCCCAGTTCCTCGTACATCGCGAGCGTCAGCGCGTTCAGCTTGCCGGGACGGTCGAAGCGGATGATCCCGACCGCCCCGTCGCGGTCGAGGGTGATGCCGCCCATCAGATGACCTTCTTCTCGCGCAGCTCGGCGATGCGGTGCTCGTCGAGGTCTGCCAGCGCCCGCAGGACGGTGTCGGCGTGCTCGCCGACCTTCGGCGCGAGACCGCGCGGCTGGGTGGGCGTGCTGCCGAGCTTGATGGGCGAGCCGAACATGCGCAGTTCGCCGAAGCCGGGATAGTCGACGTCGACGACCATGTCGCGCGCGGCGATCTGCGGGTCCTCGACGACCTCGCCGATGTCCTTGATCGCGCTCAGCGGCACGGCGTCGCCGACGATCTCCTCCAGTTCGGCCTTCGTCTTGTCCTCGAACCATTTGTGCAGCAACGGCCGGATCCGCCGCTCGTAGACCTCGGGCTCGAAACGTTTGGCCATGGTGTCGATCTCGGGGTCGTCGGCGAGCTCGGGCTGCCCGAACAGGTGGCAGGACAGGCGCCAGAACTTGTCGGTGTAGCCGCCGAAGAACACGAACCCGTCCCGGCACGGGTAGAGCTCGTAGGGCTTGACGAAGGGGTGCTCGTTGCCCAGCGGACCGGGGACCTTGCCGTCGACGGAGTAGGACACCACGGCGTTCTCGGTGAGGCTGAGCACCGAGTCCTGCTGGGACACGTCGACCATCTGCCCCTCCCCGGTCTTCTCCGCGTGCCGCAGCGCGGCCAGCGTGCCGATGACCGCGTACAGCGTGGCGGACAGATCGCCGATGATGGTGCCGACGCGTACGGGAGGCCGGTCGGGAAATCCGTTGATCGACCAAAGCCCGCCCGCGGCCTGCGCGCTGTTGTCGTAGGCGGGCCGGCGGCGATAGGGGCCGGTCTGCCCGTAGCCGGAGATCGCCGTGTACACCAGCCGTGGGTTCTGCGCGCGCAGCGTGTCGTAGCCGACGCCCAGCTTGTCCATCGTGCCGGGCCGGAAGTTCTCGACCAGGACGTCCGCGCGCCGCACCAGCTTCTTGAGCAGTTCCTTGCCGTCGGGCTGGGACAGATCGAGGGTCAGCCCGAACTTGTTGCGGTTGAACTGGGCGAAGAACCCGCTGAACTCCTCGCCGGACCCGGCCTTGAGCTTCGGCGGGAAGTCGCGGGCGTAGTCCGGGTCCCTGGGGTTCTCGACCTTGATCACGGTCGCCCCGAGGTCGCCCAGCAGCATCGAGCAGAAGGGGCCGGCGACGACCCGGGTGATGTCCAGGACCACGATCCCGCGCAGCGCGCCCTCGGACGGCCCGCCGGGAAGCATGCCCGCGATCGCTCCGTTGTCGTTGATGGTCATGTTCGCCTCTGATCCATAAGTCGGCCGTCCATGAGCCGGCCGGTCAGCCCACGGCCGAGTCGACCCTGACGCGGGCCTCCAGAAGGGTGCCACACGCGGGGCTGTAGTACTCGTCGATCACGACGCGCCGCCCGTTGGTGCGCGGGCGGACGCGGATCCCGTACGTGGCCAGCCGGTCGGCCGCCACATGGGTGACCTTCCGCGCGGCCCGGCGCCAGTCCTCCCCCGCGTCCAGGCGGGCACCGCTGGCCGGGACGAACCAGCCGTTCGCGTCGCGGCGCGGCGCGGAGGACCCGGCCGGCAAGGCCGCCGGGACCTGCCGGACGGGGGCTTCACCGAGCCGTTCCTTGCGGATCTCGGCACGCGCCCGTGCCGTGGCGGCCTTGTCGACGATGCCGTCGGCAAGGACCACGCCGTAGGTCCGCCGCGCGGCCTGGGCGGTCACATAGCCGTCGCGGACGTCGGCCGCGACCAGCTTCGGGTCGCGCAGCAGCGGGTCGCCGTAGCCTCCTCCGCCCGCGATCCACTGCACGAACACGTCCCCGGCGCGGATCGTGACCGACTGCTGGTTGATCGCCAGCAGTTCCTTCTCCTCGGCGCTCAGCGCGTCCCGGGTGGGGACCCGGCCGGCGTCGAGCAGCCGCGCGACATCCGTCCGGCGCCAGACCTCATGCCCGCTGCCGCCACCGGGCAGGCCGCCGCCGAAGCCGTCGGCGACCACCTGGGCGCTCGGCGCGAACACGGTCTGCGTGACCTCCCGCGCGCCGTGCAGCGTCCAGGCGAAACGCAGGCCGAGGCCACCGCGGTGGGCGCCGTGGCCCGCGCTGTCGACGTCGAGCTGCTTCCACAGGTAGAGCACCGGGTAGAGCATCTCGTTCATCTCGACGTCGGGAAGCATGTTGTTGACCTGCGTCATCATCCCCGCGCAGTCGAGCCCGTCGCCGTCGGGCTGGGCACCGGCGCCCATCCCGCCGCCGTCCATGTTGAACAGTACGAAGTACTCGCCGCCGTCGTTGGTGCCCGCAGAGATCCCGCCGGTCCACGAGTCGCCCCACACCCCCTGTGTGCGGTTGCGGACGGTGTCGTCGTCGCTCCTGTGGCACGCATCGTTCATGAGCTTGGTGACCAGGCGGCTCACCCGGGCGCCGGTGGTGAGGTGCCCGTTGCTGATCGGCGCGGGCGGCCGGGGGTTCACGATCGAGCCGGGCTCGGCGACGATGTCGAACGCGGTCATGACGCCCTCGTTGAACGGGACGTCCCAGGCGAGGATCGGCACGATGGCCGTGGCGACGCTGCCGACCAGGGCTCCGTAGCTGCAGTTGACGAACCCGTCGGTCTGCTCGCTGGAGCCGGTGAAGTCGAAGGTGATCTGGTCGCCGCTCTTGGTCATGGTGCAGGCGACGCGGTACAGCTCGTCGACGTGCCCGTTGTGTTCGGTCCACTCCTCGGCGCTGTAGCGGCCGTCGGGGATCGCGCGGATCCGCTTGCGCACGACCTGTTCGGCCAGTTCGAAGGAGAGCCGGGTGTAGTCGCGGAACCGTTCGAGCCCGAACTCCTCGATGGTGCCCAGCAGCCGCCGGATGCCGGTGTTGTTGCTCGCGACCAGGCTGCGCACGTCGTTCCAGAACAGCGTGGGCACCCGGACGTTGTTGAGCAGGATCCGGCGCACCCACTCGACGGGTTCGCCCCGCTCGAAGACCTTCACGCCGGGAGGCAGCCGCAGCGCCTCGGCATAGCAGTCATGGGCGCCGGGGGCGAAGCCGCCGGGGGTCATGCCGCCGACGTCGACCAGGTGGGCCTGCGACTGCGCCCAGCCGATCAGCTCGTCGCCGTGGAAGATCGGTGAGATCACGTTGGTGTCCGGCGGGTGGCTCGCGCCGGCCGTGTGCGGGTCGTTGCAGATGAACGCGTCGCCCGGCGCGAGCGGCTCGCCCTCGATGGCCTCCACCAGATTCCGCACGGCGACGCTACCGGATCCGATGTGGAACTGGACGTAGTCGGAGTATGCGTAGATGCGGCCGGTGGGGTCGAACAGGGCGGTGTTGAAGTCGCCGGCCTCGGTGATGACCGGGGAACCCGACGAGCGGATCATCGCGATGCCCATCTCCTCCACGATGGAGTCCAGGCGCATCCGGATCACCTCGAGGGTGACCGGATCGAAGCCCTCGGGCAGCTTGGGCTGGGTGCTGGTCATGGGTCGTCTCCTTCGGCGGACGGATCAGCGGTCGGCGAGGCCGAGCAGGAAGTCGCCGCCCTCGGTGAGCTCGACGGTGGCGCCGCTGGGCACGTAGACAGTGGTGTCGGACTCCTCCAGGAGGCAGGGACCGGCGGCGCGGCCGAGCGCGCCGAACCCCCGGTGCACGTCGATCTCGACGCATTCCCCGGTCAGCGGCTCCAGGACGGTGCGGCGGGTGAGTTCGTAGGAGTCCTCGTCGGCGCCCACGATCTGCTTCACCGTCTGCACGTCGCTGCGGCCGATGGCCCGGACCCTCGTGTTGATGAGCAGGATGTCGGCCTCCATCCACGCGGTGCCGGTGCCGAACTCCTCTTCGTAGTCGGCGATGAAGCGGTCGCGCAGCGCCTCCTTGTCCGCCTCACCGAACGTGCTCGTGGGCAGGCGGGTGGTGACCTCGAAGATCTGGCCCACGAACTTCATGTCGGCCTCGCGCTGGAGCTCCCGGCGGTCTTCGGGGATGCCCTCGGTCTCGAACCATGCCCGCGCGCGTTCCTCGAGGGCCGCGAACTCCTTCTCCAGCACCTCGGCCGGCTGGTCCATCGTCCACGGGCTCGTCTGGACGGCGGAGAAGACCGAGTCGGCGTGCATCAGGCCGTAGGCCGAGAACACCGCGGCGTTGCGCGGGATCACGACCTCCCTGACCCCGGCCTCGGCGGCGATGGCGGCCGCGAAGAGGCCGCACGCGCCACCGAAGCCGATGAGGGTGAACTCGCGCGGATCGTGCCCCCGGTTCACCGTGATCTTGCGCAGCGCGTTGGACATCTGCGACGTCGCCAGCCGGTACACGCCCTCGGCGGCGGCGTCCTCGGAGATCCCGAGAGGTTCGGCCACGTGCTTGCGCAGCGCCGCCCGCGCCTTCTCCTCGTACAGGGGGACGGTGCCGCCCAGGTAGTAGTCCGGGTTGATCAGGCCGAGCACCAGCGCGGCGTCGGTGACCGCCGGCCGGGTGCCGCCCTTGCCGTAGCAGGCGGGGCCGGGCGTGGAGCCCGCGCTGTGCGGGCCGACGCGCAGCAGGTTCCGCCCGTCCACCCAGGCCAGGCTGCCGCCGCCCGCCCCGATGGTCTCGATGTCCACGGCGGTCAGGCTGGTGGGCAGGCCGCCGATCTCGGCCCGGGGCAGCAGCCGGAACTCCTCGTCCAGGATGGCCGCGGCGTCCAGGCTCGTGCCCCCCATGTCCGCGGTGAGCACCCGGCGACGTCCCATGCGCTTGCCCAGCAGCCGCGCGCCGGTAACGCCGCCGACCGGGCCGGAGTTGAACATCGAGATCGGGGCCTTGCCGGTCTCCTCCACCGACAGGAATCCGCCGTGCACCTGCATGATCTGCACCCTGGTGCGCAGCCCCCTGCCGCGCAGGTCCGCGGCCAGGTGCTCGAAGTGGGACGCCACGATCGGCTTCACCGCGGCGTCCAGCACGGTGGTGACCATCCGCTCGTACTCGCGGTAGACCGGGGTGAGGCGGCTGGACAGCGTGTACGGGACGCCCGGGTGGTGGGTGTCGAGGTACTCGCCGATGGCCTGTTCGTGTACGGGGTTGCGGAACGACCACAGCAGGCAGACCGCGATCGCCTCCGCGCCGGCCGCCAGGACGGCGTCCACCGCGGCGGCGATCGCGTCCTCGGTGAGCGGGACCAGGACCTTGCCGTGGGCATCGACCCGCTCGGTGACCTCGACGATGCGACGGCGTTCCACGATGTCCGGTGGCGCGGACATCTTGTGCGGGTCGCGTTCGTCGGTGCGGGCCGAGCGGGCGATGCGCAAGGTGTCGCGGAACCCCTGGGTGGTCAGCAGCCCCACCGCCGCGTATTTCTGCTCGTCCACCGCGTTGGTGACGATGGTGTTGCCAAGGACGAAGCGGTCGATGGCGGCGAAGAAGCCCGCCTCCGTCATGCCCACCCGCTCCCGCAGCACTTCAAGGGCGCCGAGGATCCCGGTGGTGACGTCCTTGGTCGAGAACGCCTTGCCGCGGATCACGCGCCCGTCGATGATCGCCACGGCGTCGGTGAAGGTGCCACCGACGTCGATGCCAACGTGAAGCGCCATGGTCGCCGTCCCCTTCGAATGGGTTGGTGCCGACGGTCCCGGACGGGCGGCCCGTACGTCCGCACCAACGGTCTGTTTCGATTCCCGGGAGATCTCGCCATCCCTGCCGTGGACGGTACGGCCGCCACCCGGTTCAGACTATGTATCATTCGTCCACTATCAAGAAAAAGTTACTGGTCGATCAGCACAGCAAGGCGGGAGCGGCATGGCGAACAGCATCCCGGTCGAGACCGTCGTCGACCTGCTTCAGGCCGCGTCGACCGATCAGGAGGTCGACGTGGACGGCCTTCTGTCGGAGGCGGCCCTGCCCGAACGGGACGCGGCCAAGATCGCCTACGAGGTCCGGCGCCTGCGCGCGACCTCCGATCACTGGCGCCGCCGCGGGCGGGAACTGTCGGCCCTCTTCTCGTCGGCACGCGAGCTCGCGCAGTTACGTGATGTGGACGAGCTGCTGGGGCGGCTCGTCGAACGGGCCCACGACCTGATGGGCACCGACATCACCTATCTGTCCGAGTTCGACTCCGGCAGCAGGGAACTTCGGGTGCGGACCACCCTCGGCGCGATCTCGGCGTCCTTCCCCGGGCTGCGGGTGCCGCCCGGCATAGGTCTGGCCAGCCAGGTGGTCGAGGGCCGCCGGCCCTGCTGGACGTCCAAGTACGCCGCGATGACGGACGTGCCGCACGACTCCGGCATCGACGCGGCGGTCAGGGCGGAGGGCCTGGTGTCGTTGCTCGGCGTCCCGCTGCTGGCCGACGATCAAGTGCTCGGCGTGCTGTTCGCCGCCAACCGTTTCGAGCACGCCTTCTCCCCCGAGGAGATCTCCCTGCTGTCGGCCTTCGCCGACCACGCCGCGGTCGTGCTCCAGACCGCCCGCCTGCTCGCGCGGGCGCAGGACTCGGCCGATGAGGCACGCCGCGCCTACGCGGAGCTGACCCGCCACGTCCAGGCCGTCGAACGGGCCGGAGAGGTCCACAACGACCTCACCAACCTCATCCTCCAAGGCGGAGACGCGCCCGACGTCGCGACGGCGCTCGGACGGGCGTTGCGGTGCCGCGTCAAGCTGCTCGACACCGGCACCATCGATGAACCTCTCCGTGAGGCCGTGGACCGCAGCCGCCAGAGCGGACGGTGCGTCCCCGTCGGGGACGGGGGCTTCGTGGTAGCGACCGTCGCCGGGCCGACGCCGCTCGTGGCCCTGCTGCTGGAGCAGGGCGAGGTCACGTTCGGCCCCGTCGAACTGCGCACCGCCGAACGCGCCGCACAGATCACCGCGCTGCTCAACCTCAAGCAGGAGGCCATGATCGAGGCCGAGAAGCGGGTCCGCGGCGACCTGCTCGCCGACCTGTTGTCCACCTCCCCCGCCCGCCGGGCCGACATCGCCACCCGGGCCCGCGCACAGGGCATCCGGCTCGGTGAGCTGCGATCCGTCGTGGTGGTCTGCGTGCCGTCCGAGCGCCGCCGTGACGCCATCCTCGCCCTGCGCCAGATCGGCGGCCTGGTCGGCGGGCACGCCGAGCATGTCGTGGCGCTCACCTCCGATACCGACCCGCGCACCGCGAGCACACACGTCCACCAGGTGGTGAGCCGCGCGATCCAGGTGCCGGTCCTCGCGGTCGGCGCCGGCGTCGCCCACGACCTGCGCGCCGAAGTGGACACGGCCTCGGCGTGCCTGCGGATCCTGCCGTCGCTCGGACTGGACGACGCCGCCGTCACCACCGACGAATACCTTCCCTACACCGCCCTCTTCGGCCCCGGCGAAGCGCGGGTGAACGCCTATGTGCGGCGCGTCATCGGGCCCGTGCTGGACTGGGACGCCGAACATTCGGCCAAGCTGCTGCCCACGCTGGCCGCCTACCTCAGCAACCGGATGAGCACGGTCGGTGCCGCGCGTGCTCTCCACCTGCACAAGAACACGGTCCTGCAACGCATGGAACGAGTGACCCAGCTCCTCGGCGAGGACTGGCAGGAGCCGGACCATCTCTTCCGGATCACCGTCGCCGTCCGCCTCGCCCACCTGACCGATCGCCCATAGACGACCCGTCAAGCATGGACGGTTGGTCCGTTCCGCGCAGATCTTGCGCGAACTAACGTCCTTCCCTGTCACTGCAACCACAGTCCTAGGCGGGGAACCGACATGCCGCGCACCAGCCGTATCCAGCGTCTCCGGGACCTCTCCGTCGAGGACCGGCGCAAGTCCGTCGCCGACGCCGCCGGCCTCGACCTTGAGGCGATCGCCGCCTTCGATCCCGCGCACGGCCTCACCGCCGCGCTGGCCGACCACATGATCGAGAACGTGACGGGGATCTTCGGCGTCCCGATCGGGGTCGCCACGAACTTCGTCGTCAACGGCTCGGAGGTGCTCGTGCCGATGGCGACCGAGGAGGCGTCGGTCGTCGCCGCGGCCAGCAACGCCGCCAAGGTCGCGCGTGTGCGCGGCGGGTTCACCACGTCCTCGACCGCGCCCATCATGCAGGCGCAGGTCCAGATCGTGGGAATCGCCGATCCCGAGGCGGGACGGGTGCGGCTACTGGAGGCCCGCGAGGAGTTGATCGCGCTCGCCAACGCCCAGGACCCCAAGCTCGTCGAGTTCGGCGGCGGCGTCCGCGACATCGCGGTGCGCCTGGTCCCCTCGCGCGCCGGCACCTATGTCGTCGCGCACCTGCAGGTCGACGTCCGCGACGCGATGGGCGCGAACGCGGTCAACACGATGGCCGAGGCCGTCGCAGCCCGGGCGGCCGAGATCGCGGGCGGCAAGAGCCTGCTGCGGATCCTCACCAACAAGGCCGACCTGCGGCTCTCCCGGGCGCGCGCGGTGTTCGACGCCGACACGCTCGGCGGCCCCGACGTGGTCGACGACATCATCCACGCCGCCGCGCTCGCCGAGGCCGACCCCTACCGCGCGGCGACGCACAACAAGGGCATCATGAACGGCATCACCGCGGTCGTCCTCGCCACCGGCAACGACACCCGCGCCGTCGAGGCCGGCGCCCACTCCCACGCCGTCACCTCCACCGGGCGCTACACCTCGTTGTCCCGGTTCGAGAAGGACGCCGACGGCAACGTCGCCGCGGTCCTGGAACTGCCCATGCCCGTCGGCCTCGTCGGCGGCGCCACCAAGGTCCATCCCGCCGCCCAGGCGGCCATCGCCCTGCTCGGCGTCCGCACCGCCACCGAGCTCGCGGAGATCATCACCGCGGTCGGCCTCGCCCAGAACTTCGCCGCCGTCCGGGCTCTGGCCACCGAGGGGATCCAGCGCGGCCACATGTCCCTGCACGCCCGCAACATCGCCTCGACCGTCGGGGCGACCCCCGAGGAGGTTCCGGCCGTCGTCGCCCGGCTCGTCGCGGACAAGAAGGTCCGCGCCGACCACGCCGAGAAGGTGCTGGCCGAACTACGGGCCGGACGATGAGCGGGTACGGGACGGGGCGGCTGCCCGGCCTCCCCGAATCCGTCACGATCTGCGAGGTGGGCCCCCGTGACGGGCTCCAGAACGAGCCCGCGGCGGTGGACACCGGCGTGAAGATCGAGTTCATCGAGCGCCTCGCGGAAGCGGGTCACACCCTCATCGAGGCGACGAGCATGGTCCACCCCGCATGGGTACCCCAGCTCGCCGACGCCGAGGACGTGCTCCGCCGCCTCGACCGCCGTCCCGGCGTCCGCTACCCCGTTCTCGTGCCCAATCTGCGGGGACTGCGGCGGGCCCTCGAGCTGGATGTCACCGACATAGCCGTGTTCGCGTCGGTCACCGAGAGCTTCGCCAAAGCCAACCTCAACCGCACCGTGGCCGAATCATTCGAGATGTTCGCCCCCGTTATCGCCACGGCCCGCGAGGCCGGGATGCGGGTACGCGGCTACCTCTCCATGTGCTGGGGCGACCCTTGGGAAGGAGCGGTCTCCACAGACCAGGTCCTCACCGTCGCGACGGCGCTGACCAACCTCGGCTGCACCGAACTCAGCCTTGGCGACACCATCGGCGTGGCCACCCCGGGGCGGGTCAGCGCCCTCCTTCAGGCGCTCGCCGCCTCCGGGATCCCGATCGACCGGATCGCCGTGCACTTCCACGACACCTATGGTCAGGGACTTGCCAACACGCTCGTCGCGCTCCAGCACGGGGTGACCACCGTGGACACCTCAGCGGGCGGCCTCGGTGGCTGCCCCTACGCCGGAAGCGCCACCGGCAACCTCGCCACCGAAGACCTCCTCTGGCAGCTCGAAGGTCTCGGTATCCGCACCGGAATCGACCTTGCGAAGATGGTCGAAACCAGCGCCTGGCTCGCCGAACGGCTGGGCCGCCCCAGCCCCTCCTCGGTCGTCCGCGCGCTACAAGCTCCGTCCACCTGATCCCGCCCCGGGCCCGCTCATCGGCTCCTGGTACGGGGGTGGAGGTCTTCCAAGTCGGCCTTGATCTGGAGGGCAAGGAAGCGGGAGAACAGGCGGCACCCGTTCAATCCGCCGCCCATGATCCAGAAGCCGTCCTGAGCGGTCCGGCGCCACATGTTCCGCATGAAGCCCTGCTCGTCGAAGCCCCAGATCGCACCCACGCGGTCGGCGACGGCGGAGCCGAAGAGGCGGTGGACCGCCTCGCTCTGGTTCTCGTAACCGGTGGCCAGGACGATCAGGTCGGCCGGGATCTCCGTCGCGTCCCTGAGGCGCAGCCCCGCCGCGTCGCAGGTCTCGATGTCGCGGTAATGGACGAGGCGGATCTTCCCCTCGGCGATCAGCTCGGAACAGCCGACATCTCGCCAGTCATTTCCGACCAGAAGTCCCCGAAACTTTTTCGCGGAGTCGAGTTTTTCGAAGTATGCAGACTTTCTTGGCCCAAGGCGCCCGCCGCCCTCTCGCCATCGCACCCGGTAGAGGGGGTTGCCGTTTGAAAGGGTTTTCTTCTCGATCCCCTCGAAACATTTTGTCCATGTGCGCGACTTGGCTCTGCTGGCGCCCTTTGTCCTCTTCGTCGTCAAGTCCTGTCCGCCTCCAGGTGGCCCGCTCGATCGAACATGCTGTCGATCTATGGTGGCCGATCGCGGGACGGTTCCTCCTGGTCTGTCTCACGACGCGGGACCCCCTGGGGACCCCCTGACACGGAAAAACCGCCCATGACGTTGCGTTTTCGCACGTCAGAGGCGGTTCAGTGTGGCGGTGGTGGTGGGATTCGAACCCACGGAAGGTTGCCCTTCACACGCTTTCGAGGCGTGCGCCCTCGTCCACTAGGCGACACCACCGCGGGGAAGCCTACCCGACTCGGCGGCGCGCGAAGAACTCGGCGAGGAGGGAGCCGCACTCGTCCGGCAGGACTTCGGCGATGACCTCCGGACGATGGTTGAGGCGGCGGTCGCGGACGACGTCCCAGAGGGAGCCGACGGCACCGGCCTTCGGGTCGGCGGCCCCGTACACGATGCGTTCCACGCGTGCCTGGACGGCCGCGCCCGCGCACATGGTGCACGGCTCCAGGGTGACCACCAGGGCGCAGCCGGTCAGCCGCCAGGTGCCGAGGGACGACGACGCGGCGCGCAGCGCGACGATCTCCGCGTGACCGGTCGGGTCCGCGGTTCGCTCGCGGTCGTTGTGGCCACGGCCGATCACCCTGCCGGACGCGTCCAGGACGACGGCGCCGACCGGCACGTCCCCCGCGTCTCCGGCACGGCGCGCCTCGGCGAGTGCCAGCCGCATCGGCGCCGCGTACTCGGCCTCGGGCCCGGGTGCCGGGCTTCCGGGCGTCCGGGGTTCAGTCACGGAGGCGGTCGAACTCCTCGCCGAACCCGGCGAGCTCGGCGACCGTGAGCAGGGCGTCCCCGGGCAGGGCGCGCTCGCCCAGCTCGGTGAGCCGCTTGGCGTCGACACCGAGGTCTTCGAGCAGCGCCGGGTCACCGCCCGGCTCGCCGTCCGGGACCTCGCCCACGAGCTGGTGGAAGAGGGAGCCCAGGCCGTCCTCGCGCACGGTGGAGATGAAGGCCAGCGGCTCGCTCTCCCCGTCCAGGCGCAGCACGGCGAACCAGTCGTCGTCCTGCTCGATCAGCAGCACGACGGGGTCGCCGTAGGACTCCACGGCCGCCTCGCGCATCAGGTCGGCGATGTCGTCGACGCCCTCGGCCTCGGTGAGCACGGCCTCGGTCCCCACCCAGCCCTGCTGGGTCTGCGCGAAGACTGCGGCGAAAGTGGACACCCACTCATTGTGGCGCACAAGAATGCGCCGGTCACACCCCTTCCACCGGCCTGTCCGCCACCACCGCCCCGTACGGAACGGGATCAGGGCGGCATGGGGGACGAGCCGGTCGCCGGCGCGGCGCCCCCCGGACGCCGGGAGCGGGTGGGACGGCCGGGTCAGGTGATGGCGTCCAGGGCGCGTTCGAAGGCGGGGGCGAAGCCGATGCGGCCGGCGATGCTCAGGAGCATCTCGTCCGGGTAGAGCTCCAGGTCACCGGAGATCGCGCCCAGCTCCATCTCGTCCAGGCCCAGGTCGGCGAAGATCGACATGTCGCCCACCGGCAGGACCTGGTCCAGTTCCTCGTCCTCGGGGATCGGGATGTCCAGGCGTTCCAGCACCTGCCCGGCCAGCGGCCAGTCCACCGAGGCGGTGACGTCGGAAAGGAAGATCATCACCTCGTCGCCGAGCAGCCTGATCGCCACGAAGAAGTCGTCGCCCACCGACACCAGCCCGATCGTCCCGCCCAGGCTCGGCTGCTGACGCAGGGCATGGATGAGCCCGTCCAGGTCCTCGGTCAGCGCGACCGGAAGGACCTCGGCCTCCCAGCGTTCGTCCTCCCGGTACACCACGACGGCGAAGTCCGTCGCGTCCACATCCGTCATTTCCACCCCACCGGCGCCGTTCCTGCCAGGGCATGGTCGCAGATGCGGCACGCCCTCGTGTCCCCCACCGCCAAACTGGGAGCCCTGACCCTCCGTGAGGAGACGAGACAGCGTGGGCGGCGCCCGGCAAATCTACGCGATCGGGTTCAATGCAGGCGGAACGTCCGGCGGCGTAGCGCCGCGTGGATCCGTGCGCGGCGCGAACGATGCGGGGTCACCCGCTGCCGCAGCTCCCGTGCCTCCGCCAGTTCGCGCAAGAAGATGGCGCGGCGGCGCAGGCGGTCGCGGACCTCCTCGGGCGTCACGGCGTCCAGGCGCGTCCCGGGGTCCTGGTCGTGCCGGTCGTCCCCGTCGTTCGGGACGGCGAGGCCGTACGGGACCTCCGGGCATCCGGCGGTCTCGGTGTCCGCGCCGGACGCGGTCCGCGCGTCCGCGTCCGGGAGACCTGCCTCGCCGAGCGTCGCCTTCGACGTTCCTCTGGGCGGCGTCTTCGTCCGAGGCGCGGTGGCCTTCGCGCGCGCTCCGGTGACCTCCAGGAAGGCGTCATCGGCCGACGCGGCGCGTCTCGGCTGCTGGTCGCGATCTCGGGTCATAACGGCATCGTGCCCCGCTCGAGGTCCTCCTATCCTTCCCCCTCGACTGTACGAGGAGTGGGCCAACCCCGGTCGCCCCGGACGGCGCCAGGTGGGACGTCCGGCTCCCTGGGCACGCAGGTACGGTGTGCGCATGCAGACCCTCGCCGTCGACCACCCGCTCGTCGCGCACAAGCTCACCACGCTGCGGGACGTGAACACCGACTCCCCCACGTTCCGCCGCCTGGCCGACGAACTGGTCACGCTGCTGGCCTACGAGGCCACCCGCGATGTCCGGGTCGCGGAGGCCACCGTCCAGACGCCGCTGTCCCCCGCCAAGGGCGTGCAACTGGCCAGCCCCAAGCCGCTCGTCGTGCCGATCCTGCGCGCCGGGCTCGGAATGCTCGACGGGATGGCCCGGCTGCTGCCCATGGCCGAGGTCGGGTTCCTCGGGATGATCAGGGACGAGGGCACGCTCCAGGCCCAGACGTACGCCACGCGGCTGCCGGAGGACCTGTCCGGGCGGCAGTGCTACGTCCTGGACCCGATGCTCGCCACCGGCGGCACCCTCGCCGCCGCGATCAGGCTGCTGTTCGAGCGCGGCGCGGACGACGTCACGGCGATCTGCCTGCTGGCCGCCCCGGAGGGGCTGACCTACCTGGAGAAGGCGTTCGAGGGCACGCGGGCGCCGATCAGGGTGGTCACGGCCGCCATCGACGATCGCCTCAACGACCAGGGCTTCATCATGCCGGGCCTCGGCGACGCGGGGGACCGCCTCTACGGCGTCGTCTGACCCGGCGGCCGTCGGCTTCGCCATCTCCGGAATCCCTCGGATCGGCCGCTCCCGCGGCTCTCTTCGCATCCCTGCCGTATCCCTGCCGTATCCCTCCGGTATCTCCGGCCCGTGACCGGCGTCGGCGCGGGCGGTACTTCTTTGACTCGGCCAAAGCTCGGTCACGCGCCGTCGCCTCCTTATGCGCGCTTTGCTTTGCTCTGCGTCACTACCGCCCTGGGATGAAAAGCCGTATCCGTTGCGCACACCAAGGGGCGGTACGCGCGTTCCCACAGGAATGCCTAGACGAGGTGCAGCCACCGTAAGGCCACCCAGAGGGCGCGATGTTCGCTGATGGGTCACCGTGGGTAATAGGCAGCTACGGAACGTCAGCGATCGTTACCTCCGCCGTCCCGGCACAGGGGACCGCACGGAACCGGACGGCGTGAGCGAGCTCGAGGATGCGTGATGGCTCACCAAGGGGACAGCGAGTTGCCCGGGTACGAGGCGGTCGGCGACCGCCTCACCGAGGAATTCGCCGCGGTGCACGCCGCCGAGACCGTGGCGCGTTGCGTCGCCGCGGCACGCCACGGGGCGCAGGAGGTCACCGGGGGCGCGCCACCGGATCTGGTGGAACGGATCGCCCGCAAGCATCTGCAGGTCCTGGCGATCGTGGCGGCGGAGAAGCGGCGCCACGCGTCCCGCCCGTCCCGGGGAACCCCGCAGTAGCACGCGCGGGGGCCTGGGAAACGAGGCGGAAGCGGCGCGCCCGGGACAGGCGGGCCACGACCTTGGATAGGCAGGCGGTGCACGCCTAGGACAGGCGGCGCACGCCTTACTCGTGCACAGTCTTACTTTGCGGCCATTCGGGGCTGTGCGAAACTGATCTGGGGTCTGTGGGTCATCGTGCTCCGGGAGGCGAATCTTGCCCGCCAAGAAATACCTCACGTGGGCTGCCGCGGCCTTCGTGGCGTTCTACGTGGTCACGCAGCCCGACGGGGCGGCGCGCTCGGTGCAGGGCGCGGCCGACGGGCTCGCCTCGGTCGCCGGTTCCCTCGCCACCTTCGTCAACACGCTGGCTTGAGGTGCTGCCATGAGGCTGGTGACCCCCGGAGACTCCGCCCCCGCGTCGGTGAACAAGTACCTCCTCCCGCACGAGACCCAGGTGATCACCGTGCGGCGGCACCCGGCCGTGCTGATGATGCCGGTGGGCCTGGTGCTGGCCGGCCTGATCGTCGCCGGGGTCGTGAGCAACACCGTGACCTCCGTCACCTGGATCTGGTGGGGCTGGCTGATCCTGCTCGCCTGGTTCGTGTGGCGGGTGGCCGAGTGGTCGGTCGACTACTTCGTGATCACCAACCAGCGGATGCTGCTGACCACGGGACTGATCACCCGCAAGGTCGCGATGATGCCGCTGGCGAAGGTCACCGACATGAGCTTCCGCCGCACCATCGCGGGACGGATGCTCGGCTACGGCGACTTCGTCCTTGAGTCGGCCGGTCAGGACCAGGCCCTCGACACGGTCGACTTCCTCCCGTACCCCGAGCAGCTCTACCTTGAGGTCTGCGAGATGATCTTCCCCAACAAGAACCCGTCGGACGACTGAGCGCCCGCGTGACCTCCGTACCGGAAGCCGCGGGCGGAGCGCCGGGGGGACCGGGATCCCGGGTGGGGCGTTGAGGCCCGCCTACCGGAGCGGTGACCGGCAATGGGAGCGGAACGCCGACTCAAGGGAGAATCCGGGGCATCGCCGACCGAACGGCATATGACCGGCTACGGTAAGGACAGATCTCCCGGGCGCGTGGCGTCCCTCCGGAACGCGCGGCCCCCTGCGCGGGACGGGTCACCACCGAGCGACATGGGACGAAGCCGCCCGGTGATCTATGTTGTTCCGCTTCATTACTTGCGATGTGTGTTAACCCGCAATGTGCAATCATGTCGGCACCCCAGTCGCCTGATTACTTCCGCTAAGTGAGTCCACATGCCGGGTCCAGGCAACGTCGGCGAACGTGTCCGCAACCTGCGGCTGACCAGACGCTTGTCGCAGGCGCAGCTCGCCGGCCATGACCTCTCCGACAGCTATATCTCCCTGATCGAGTCCGGGAAGCGGACGCCCACGCCCACCGTGCTGCGCATGCTGGCCGAACGGCTCGGCTGCACGCCCGAATACCTCGCCGAGGGCGTCGAACCGGAGCAGCGCGCCCATCTGGAGGTCAGGGAGCGGCACGCGCACCTGGCCCTGCTCGCCGGTGACCCGGCCGCGGCCGACAGCGGCTTCGCGGACGTCATCGCGCGCAGCGACGACCAGGAACTGACGTCCAGGGCCCGATGGGGGCGTGCCCGCGCCCTTGAGGAGCTCGGCCGTACCGAGGCGGCCATCGCGCTGTTCGAGGAACTGCGCGAGCAGGCCGAGCGCGACCCGGGACGGGCGAGCTGGCTGCCCGCGGTCATCGCGCTGGCCCGCTGCTACCACGCCGTCGGCGACCTGGGGCAGGCGGTCGCCCTGGGCGAGCGCGCGCTGGCCCGCCTGCGCCATCTCGGGCTCACCGAGGGCCAGGAGTACATCGAGGTCGGGCGGATCCTCCTCCTCGCCTATGTGGACCGCTCCGATCCCGTCCGGGCGCACGAGATCGGCAGGCGGCTGCTCGCCTCCCCGTCCTCGGAGGACGCCCCCGAGACGACCGGCGGGGCCGGCGCGGAGGAGGCGCAGGAGAGCGGGGCGGTTCCGGACGACTTCGAGGAGACCGACGAGACCACGGCCGGTTACCAGAGGGCCAGCTCGAAGGCGTTGTCGGAAGGCGCGGTCGGGGACGCCCTGTATCTCGCCGAGCAGGCATTGGCGGCGTATGCGGGTGTGAAGCCCGCGCTAGCACGCGCGCGACTCAACTTGGCAGGGGCCAAGGCTCTGCTGCGTGGCGTGGTGCCGTTCTCGTATGAACTGGACGTCACCAAGGCGGCGATGCCCGATGTGCTGTCCGCGACCGCCCCTGGCATCGGGACGGGCCTGTTCGAGGGCGGTGAGGTCGGCTCCGTCGTTCCGGGACGTCCCTCAGGGCCCGGGTGGCAGCAGGACGCGGCGGCGCGCAGGCAGGCGGCGGAGGAAGCGCTCGCACTGTTGGAGGACACGTCCCTCCTGGAAGGCGCCGAAGCCACGGAACGCACCATCGAGAAGGCGCGTGCCCTGGTGTTCATCGGCCGTCCCGAACAGGCCATAGCCATACTGGAGGGCTTCCTCGACACGGGGCTCGTCCTGGCCGCGCCGTCGTTGACCGAGGCGGCCCGTCTTCCCACCCACACGGGAAGCGATCTCAGCCCAAGGCTGCGGAAGTCCACCCAGGCGCGGATGGTCCTTGCGCGCGCGCGGCTCGTGCAGCGGGACCGTACGGCGGCCCTCGTCGTGCTGCGTACCGCCGCCGAGCAGTTGGACGGGCTGCGCGGTGGACGTCAGATCGCGCAGTTGTTGAGGGAACTCGGCGAACTGTTCGAGCTGGCGGGAGACACGAAGGGCGCCACCAGCGCCTACCGGCGCTCGCTGGAGGCGGCCGGGCTGCGCCCGGCACGCTCGCGCGCCGGGGACCGTGACCTGGGACGCGTCCACCCCTGACCCCGGCCCCGGCCGTAGGCGGTGATCTGTCGAGGCATGGCGATAGATGTCCTACCATGGAGACATGGGATGATTGGATGAATTCGTCCTTGAGTGGGCGGCCGATCGTCCTTGGTCAGGGGACGGTGCCGATCGAGGGGGAATCGTGACGCTGCGCACGGCCCGGCGTGCCTCGCTGGTGGACCAGGTGATCGACCAGCTCAGGGAGGAGATCGCGACCGGGGTGTGGCCGGTCGGGGCCAAGATCCCTCCGGAGCCGGCGCTGACCCAGAGCCTGGGCGTGGGACGGAACACCGTCCGCGAGGCGATCCGCGCGCTCACCCATGCCGGGCTGCTCGAATGCCGCCAGGGCGACGGCACGTACGTGCGGGCGACCAGCGAACTGTCCGGAGCGGTCCGGCGCCGGCTCGCGACCGCCGAACTGATCGAGATCCTTGAGGTGCGGCGCGGGCTGGAGGTCGAGGCCGCCCGGCTCGCCGCCGCCCGGCGTACCGACAACGACATCGACGCGATCGACGCGGCGCTGAAACGCCGGGAGACCGCCTACGCGGCCGCGGACCACGGCGAGTACGTCGAGGCGGACCTGGCGTTCCACACCGCCGTCGTGGAGGCCACGCACAACCGGGTGCTCACCGACCTCTACCACGACTTCGGCTCGGCGCTGCGCGCGAGCATCGGAACCGCCGGGATCCTGCTCCGCCATGCCGACGTCCCCCACGGGCCCATCGCCGCGGCGATCAAGGCCGGTGACGCGGAGGCCGCGGCCGAGGCCACCCATGCCTGCCTGGGCGAGATCCTGCGTCTGGCCGGGAAGCGCGCCCTGGACCGTTCCGAAGACGCCGAGATCTCGGCTCCCGCATGACCCGTTCCGACAACCGATCCCCGGCCTGAGAGCGTCCCGCTCCGGCATGCCGATGAGGCGTGCCTCTTGGCCTCCTGCCTTCTGGGCGGCCTGGTCGTCTCCGGCTTCCGTTCACAAGGTGCTTAAGCGATATGACTTCCTCCCCCACGTCCACGACGTCTCCGGCGCTCTCCCGGACCGGCGCCATCTGGATGCTGGCCGGTCTGCTGCTGCTCACGATCAACCTGCGGGCCGCCATCACCGGTGTCACCCCGATGCTCGGCGATCTTCAAAAGACGTTCGGGCTCACCGGTGTGGAGGTGAGCGTCCTCACCACGCTGCCCGTGCTGTGCCTGGGGGCGTTCGCCTCGCTCGCGCCCGTGCTGGCGCGGCGGTACGCCACCGAGCCGATCGTCGCCACCGCACTCGTGATGATCACTGTGGGGGTCGTGCTGCGGATCGTCCCGTCGCCGCCGGCGCTGTTCGGCGGCACCGTCCTGGCGGGCGCGGGCATCGCGCTGGGCAACGTGCTGCTGCCCGCCGTGATCAAACGCTTCTTCCCCCGGCGCGTCGGCTCGCTCAACGGGGCGGCGATGATGCTGATGGCGACCAGCGGCGCGGTCGCCGCCGGGCTCGCCGTCCCGCTGGACGACGCCGCCGGATGGCGGATCGCCCTGGCCATCTGGGCGGTGCCATCGGCGTTCGCGGCGCTGCTGTGGGGGCCGCCGGCCCTGCGCGCCATGCGTGGCGACGGCTGGGCGGCTCCCGGGCCCCGCGGGCGGGACGCGGCCGTCCACGACCACGGATCGCTGCTGCGCTCACCGCTGGCCTGGTACGTGACCGCCTTCATGGGCCTGGCCTCGCTGATGTTCTACGTGCTGATGTCCTGGCTCCCCGAGATCATGCGTGACCACGGGCAACCGCCGGCCGTCGCCGGGTCCATGGTGTCCTTCATGATGATCATCGGTATTCCGCTGGGCTATGTGGCGCCGGTCGTCGCCGCCCGCATGCGCGACCAGCGTCCCCTGGTCATCGCCATCGGCGCCGTCATGGCGGTGGGACTGACCGGCCTGCTGCTCGCCCCCGGCCCCGGCTGGCTGTGGGTGACGATCCTCGGGCTGGGCACCGGGTCGGCGTTCCCCCTCGGCTTCACCCTGCTGAGCCTGCGGTCGCCGAGCCCGTCGGTCGCGGCACGGCTGTCCGGGATGTCCCAGACAGGGGGTTACATCTTCGCGGGGTTCGGGCCACTGGCCTTCGGCGTCCTGCACAGCGCCACCGGAGGCTGGGACCTCTCGCTGATGCTGCTGCTCATCCTGGTCATCCCGGAAGTGGTGATAGGTCTCCTCGCGGCACGGCCCGGGTTCGTACGGACGGTCCCGTCCCGCTCCGAACGCCTGCTGGAACTCGAGGACCAGGATGCTCGCGCGGCCGTCCCCTCGGGAGGTCCGTCCGTTCCGTCTCGTTAGGGGTTCAGCGCGTCCATGTCCAGGACCCGGGCATGAAGAACGAGCCGCTGGTGCAAGGCCGCACGGAGAGCCCGGTGCAGGCCGTCCTCAAGGTAGAGCTCACCCCGCCACTGCACGACGTGCGGGAACAGATCCCCGTAGAAGGTGGAGTCCTTGGACAGCAGAGAGCCCAGGTCAAGCTCCCGTTTCGTGCTCACGAGCTGGTCCAGCCGGACCTGCCGAGGCGGGATCTTGGCCCAGTCGCGAGACGACAGACCATGCTCGGGATAGGGACGCCCCTCACCCACCGCCTTGAAGATCACCCCCCGAGTCTACGGCGTCGGATGAGGGCAGAGAAGGACACGTAACAGATCGTGTCATCCAGCCACCCCCGCGTAGTCAAAACCATGCTTGCAGATCAAGGCCCGCGGCGGACTGGAGCGGGCGCGTGAACGCGGTCCCACGCTCTGTGGTGTGGCCCGGCAATCAACGTCCGGACAGGATCGGTTCAAGGCATGCCGACGGATGTCGTCCGACGCGACGTTGAGGTGGAAGTACCTGATGGCTCAGGTTTGGCGCTGTGGCGCAGGAGGGACGGGCCTCAGAAAGGCGACTGAGATCAAGTGGTGAGGGCGGCGCCCGGGTGGGTGCCGCCCTCCATGTGTTCGGCCTGGTCAGGCTGGCGGAGGATAGGAGATTCGAACTCCTGAGGGGTTGCCCCCAACACGCTTTCCAAGCGTGCGCCCTAGGCCACTAGGCGAATCCTCCGCAGCAGAGCCTACCGGTTCGCGGGCACTGAACGGACATCAATAACGGCGTCCAGCGGGATCGGCCCGTAGACGTGCGGGAACAGCTCATCGCCCGCCGCGTCGGGCGCCCGTTCGTACCGTACGGGGACGTCCAGCTTGGCGGTGTCGATGACCAGCAGGACGAGGTCGGCCGGGTCGATGCCGCCGTAGAAGCGGGACAGGACGCCCTTCACCTGGGCGAGGTCCTTCGAGCAGTGAATGAAGCCCTCTTCGTCCAGCGTCCGGCCTAAGGTTGACATGGTGTACGACACACCAAGGTCGCGAGCCGATTCCCAGCGGCGGCGTTCGGCGATGTGGAGCAAGGTCTCCTGCGGTGCCGGGGCTCGGGAGACGGTCATGGCGCCGGAGCCTAGCGGGAGGCGGTTCATACCGTGCTAACGGGTGGGCTGGATGCCATAGACTCGGGGCAGACCCCTCGCACGGCGTCACCCTGTGAACCTCCCCAGGGCCGGAAGGCAGCAAGGATAAGCAGGCTCTGGCGGGTGTGCGGGGGGTCCTTTCGCTTGACGCTCTGCTTCTCGAGGAGGGCGGACCCCCGATGAGTCTGGCTCTGTACCGCAAGTACCGGCCAGCGACGTTCGCCGAGCTCAAGGGGCAGGAACACGTCGCCGAACCCCTGCAGCAGGCGTTGCGGAACGGCCGGATCAACCACGCCTACCTCTTCAGCGGCCCCCGCGGATGCGGCAAGACCTCCAGCGCGCGGATCCTGGCCCGCTCCCTCAACTGCGAGAAGGGCCCGACTCCCGACCCTTGCGGGGTTTGCGACTCCTGCGTCGCCCTTGGCCCCACCGGCAACGGCCACATCGACGTCATCGAGATCGACGCCGCGTCCCATGGCGGTGTGGACGACGCTCGTGACCTGCGCGAACGGGCGTTCTTCGCGCCCGTGTCCGCACGCTTCAAGGTGTACATCATCGACGAGGCGCACATGGTCACCAGGGAGGGCTTCAACGCGCTGCTGAAGCTGGTCGAGGAACCCCCGCCGCACCTGAAGTTCGTCTTCGCGACCACCGAGCCCGAGAAGGTCATCGGGACGATCCGGTCGCGTACCCACCATTACCCGTTCCGGCTGATCCCGCCGGGGACGCTGCAGGAGCTGGTCGAGGAGATCCTGCGGGCCGAGGACGTACCGTACGAGGCCGCGGCGCTGCCCCTGGCGGTGCGGGCGGGCGCCGGATCGGCCCGGGACACCCTGTCGATCCTGGACCAGTTGCTGGCCGGCTCGGACGAGAAGGGGATCACCTACGCGCGTGCGGTGTCGCTGCTCGGCTACACCGACTCGACCTTGCTGGACGAGGTGATCCAGGCGTTCGCCGCGCGGGACGGCGGCGCGGTGTTCGCCGCGATCGACCGGGTGATCGAGAGCGGCCAGGATCCTCGCAGGTTCACCGCCGACCTGCTCGAACGAGTCCGCGACCTGGTGATCCTGTCGAACGTTCCGGAGGCCGGGACCACGGGGCTGCTGAACGTGCCGCCGGACGAGCTGGAGCACATGCGGCGGCAGGCGTTCTCCATGGGGCCCGGGGAACTGACCCGCGCCGCCGACCTGCTGCACACCGGACTGACCGAGATGCGCGGAGCCACGTCACCCCGGCTGCTGCTGGAGCTGATCTGCGCCCGCATCCTGCTGCCCGCCGCGTACGAGGACGAAGCGTCCCTGTACGCCCGCCTGGACCGTCTGGAGCGTCAGGCCGCACAGGGTGGCTTCTCGGGTTTGCCTGCTGGACAGGCCGGATTCCAAGACGAGCCGGGGGGATTCCAGGGCCAGGGGGATGCCTTCCAGGAACAGCGGGGCGGATTCCAAGGCGCCCAGGGGAGGGGGCCGTCCGTACAGGGGGGAGCCTCTTCGGCGCACGGTGGAGCCGCTGGAGCTGCTGAAGCGCCAGCGCGTACCGACGTGGGTCAAGCGGAGACGCGATCTGTCGCAGGGGCACGAGCTGCGGCAGGAGGACAAGCCGCAGCAGGAGGACAAGCCGCAGGGGACCGCGGCGCCGCGCAAGCGGCGCCGAGTGGGCCGAGTGGGCCGAGTGGGCCGAGTGGGCCAAGTGGGCCAAGTGGGCCAGGTGGGCCAGGTGGGCAGGTCTCCAGCAGCACCTCCGAAGAGGCGGCGCAAGCTTCTGGGCGCGCCTCTACGCACGGTGGGGCAACATCTCCTCATACTTCTGGGGAAATAGCGCCTGCGCCTGCGGCGGGCGTGGTCGGGCGTGGCTCGCAGGGAGGCGACCCCCCGCCCGCCCAGGGGGGCGACCCCAGTTCCATTGTCAAACGCCCAGGTAGGCCCGGGGAAGCCGAATCGGCCTTTGTGGATAACCCTTCGGGGCAGCCCGGAACGGCGGGGCACGCTTCGCATCCCGGTCTGGCGGAACGGCCCGGAGACGCAGCGCAGCGGCAGCCCGGCCAGCCCGGCCAGCCCGGCCAGACAGGCCAGACCGGCCAGACCGGGCACGCTGGGCCTCCTGGGAAGCCTGGGCATGGCCAGTCTGGACATGCCGGGCAGCAGGGGCCGCGGGGAGGTATGGACGTCTCGGCCGTGCAGCGGCTCTGGCCGGACATCGTCGAGGCGGTCAAGCACAAGAGCAAGGTCGCCTGGATGGCGATCATGTCGGGGGTCCAGCCGGTCTCCCTCGATCACAACCTTCTCACCCTGTCGTTCGAGGCCGAGGGCGCCCGCACCAACTTCACCAACGGCGGCCGCGACGTCGTCCTCCGTGAAGTGCTCAGGGAACGCATGGGCGTCGACTGGCGGATCGAGACCGTCCTCGGCGGTGCGGCTTCCTCCGGACGCGCCGGCAGGGGCAGGCAAGGCGGCCGACCCGGTCCTGGAGGCGGCGGGATGACCGGTCCCTCGCCCAGCGGCTTCAGGAGTGCGTCCACACCCGCGGCCCCGCCCCCCTCGCGTCCAGAGCCGTCGGTCCCCACACCTTCGGTCCCCACACCTTCGGTCCCAGCGCCCCCTGCCCCCTCCCCGGAGAACAGCCCCTCCGGCTTCGGCGGTGGACGACTGCACGAGCCCGTCCCCGGCCCTCCCCCACCGGACGAGCCGCCACCGCCGCCCGAACCGCCGCCCGCGGACGAGAGCGACGAGGTCGACCCGGAGGGGGACGCCGACGCGGACGGTTCGGAGATCGAGGCCAGCGGCATGGCCCTCATCCAGCGCGAGCTGGGCGGCCAGATCATCCGCGAGATCGACAACTCCTGACCCGGCGCCGCTGTCCCCCGAGCCCCGAGCCCGTGTCCCCCTTCGTCGTGCTCCGGTTCGCCGCAGGCTCTACGGACGTCGGTACGCGGGCGGGGGCGTTGCCCGACCCTGCCTAGGCGTTCTGGCAGTCGGCGAGCACGCACGGACGATGTCCACCCGCCGCATCGCGTCGCGATCGGCCACGGCCGGCATCTGCCCGCTCGGCCCCACACCGCCCGGCACCTTCCTGGACGTGTTGGACGTCGACCTCGTCGGACTGATCAACGCCTACAACGTCGCCTACCCGCACCTCCCGGACGGCGCCTCCATGCGATGCCCACCGGGTCGATCGCGAGCCTGGTGCAGGGCACCGTGGACAACCCGGCGACCGGACCGGGACCACCCACGCCGGACTCCCCGCTCCCGCGTAAGCACGTGCGAAGGCGGGCGCAACCGCTCTTCTCCCGTCAGGACGGTGCGTTACGAAGTTCAAGGGGCGTTGCGTACCGGATCGGTGGGGGAACCCGTAGTCTCGGAGGACGGATGTCCGATGCCGGGCGCAACGTCGGAGACGTGGCCCCGCTGAGGACAAGGCCCTTCGGGGGCGGGACAGAAACGGAGCACACCGTGGAACCCGGTGGTCAGTTGAACTTCCAGGAGCTGATGCGCCAGGCGCAGGAGCTTCTCACCGCGCAGCAGGAGCTCGCGGAGGCCGAGGTGACCGGCACGTCCGGCGGGGGGCTCGTCACCGCGACGGTCAACGGCCAGGGCGAGGTGACGGGTCTGTCGATCGACCCGAAGGCCATTGATGCCGACGACCCGGCCGAGACCGCCGAGACGCTGGCCGACCTGGTTCTCGCCGCGATCCGCGACGCCGGACGCTCCGCCGAGGAACTTCAGCGGTCCCGGATGGGCCCGTTGGCCGCGGGGCTGGGCGGTGGGCTCCCTGGAATGCCCGGCCTCGGCGACATGCTGGGCGGGGGCGGCCCAGGCGGCGGGGGCGGCTTCCCGGGCCTTCCCGGGTTCCCCGGCCTCCAAGGAATGCCCGGGGCGCCTGCGGCCGGCGCCGGCTCTGATGAGGGCGGTCAGGGCAAGTCCGACGACTCGGATGATTCCGAGAACGGCGGCGGACGGGCGGGGAAGCCGGGTGGTTGAGTTCATAATGGCTTGATCGCCTCAGCGTCGGCCTCGACCTCGGCGGCCCGGCACACGGACCCGGCTCCCACCAGGCGACTCCCATCGGGAGCCGCGCGGCGCACGGCCATGAGACACCGCCGGAAGACCCCGGAAGACACCGGGAGACGTCGGTCGGGGACGGGTAGAGGCGGAACGGAGGCGGCGGAATGGTGTTGCGGCCGGCGTGGATCTAGCCTGGTGCCGTCCCGGTGTGAACGCCGTACGGCCCGATCCTGGCCTGGGGCACGGTGCGGGATCTAGCGTGAGACTTGGCCTCGGGCCCCGGTGTGAGAGCTCGTGAAAGGACGGACCGTTGTACGAAGGGGTCGTTCAGAACCTGATCGACGAACTGGGCAGGCTGCCCGGCGTCGGCCCCAAGAGCGCGCAGCGGATCGCCTTCCATCTCCTCGCCGCGGACCCGGCCGATGTCGAGCGTCTCGGGAAGGCGCTCAAAGAGGTCAAGGACAAGGTCCGCTTCTGCAAGACCTGCGGCAACGTCGCCGAGGAGGAGGAGTGCCGGATCTGCCGGGACGCCCGCCGCGACCCCCAGGTGATCTGTGTGGTCGAGGAGCCCAAGGACGTCGTCGCGATCGAGAAGACCCGCGAGTTCCGCGGGCGCTACCACGTGCTGGGCGGGGCGATCAGCCCCATTGAGGGCGTGGGGCCCGAGGACCTGCGCATTCGCGAGCTGATGCAGCGGCTCGCCGACGGGACGGTGACGGAGCTGATCCTCGCCACCGATCCCAATCTGGAGGGCGAGGCCACCGCGACCTATCTCGCCCGCCTCGTGAAATCCATGGGGCTCACCGTCACCCGCCTGGCCAGCGGCCTGCCGGTGGGTGGCGACCTGGAGTACGCCGACGAGGTGACGCTGGGCCGCGCATTCGAAGGACGGAGGCTGCTCGATGTCTGACTCCAACGCCAACAGCCCGCAGGACTGGAACATCCTCGCCGAGCGCGTGGCCCGCCATGTGGAGAACTATCTGAGCGGACTGGAGGCGGTCGCGCGCGGCGAGGGCGGCCGGCACACCGTGCCGCTGCTGCTTCTGGAGGTGTCCCAGGTCATTTTGGCCGGGGCGCAGCTGGGTGCCAGCGCGGACGTGATCCTTCCCGACAACTGGGAGCCCGAGGTCGGCGAGGACCCCGACCTGGACGAGATCAGGCAGGGCTTGTCCGAACGGCTGGTGGCCGTGGACGAGTACACCGAGGTCTTCGACCCGTACAAGGACGGCGAGCCGACACCGTACCGGCTTTCCGACGACCTGGTCGACGTCGCCAGCGACCTGGTGCACGGGCTGCGCCACTACCAGCACGGCCGTCCCCTGGAGGCGCTCTGGTGGTGGCAGTACTCCTACTTCAACCACTGGGGCAACCACGCCGGTGCCGCCCTCCGCGCCCTGCACGCGGTCATCGCAGGGGCGCGGTTGGACGTCGCCGAGGAAGTCGCCGCCGTCCCATAATCCGGCGACGACGGGTCGCCTGGGCCGCGCCTGCCCGGGGCTGCGCCACCACCCTGTCGGCTGTGGTGCCGGTATTGGCTGCGTCGTCGGCCCGTTCATCGGCCCGTTCCTTCATGACCGGCGCCTGGGCCGGTCCGCCTTCTGCGTACGCCTTGATCGGCAGGCGTGGCCGCGGCGGCTCCACAGCAGCGGGTTGTCGTTGCCCTACAGGGCAGTCCGCTGTGCCTCCAGCGCAAGCCCGCGGGTGCTCAACCGGCGGCATCCCAAACCCCATCCGGCCGCAATCGTCGGCTAGCGACGGCGGCCGGTTCAGACAGGTCACGGCGGCGACGAGCCCTCCGCCCGCTGCCGTAGCCCAGGACCGCACCGCCAGGCCCTCGCCATGGGCGAAGCGCAGGGCGTAGGGAGTTACCTAGTCGTAACCCATACGCACCGGCTCGGTAGACTCAAGCGCGGTACGCCCGACCCCTAGTCTGAGGAGCGCCCACCCGTGGCCCTTGTCGTACAGAAGTACGGTGGCTCCTCCGTCGCTGATGCCGAGCGCATCAAGGCGGTCGCCCAGCGCATCGTCGCGAACAAGAAGGCGGGCCACGACGTGGTGGTCGTGGTCTCGGCCATGGGCGACACGACGGACGACCTGATCGATAAGGCCGAGCAGGTCAGCCCCCTTCCACCGGCCCGTGAGCTGGACATGCTGCTCACCGCCGGCGAACGGATCTCGATGGCGCTGCTGGCCATGGCCATCGCGAACCTGGGCCACGAGGCCCGGTCGTTCACCGGCTCACAGGCCGGAGTGATCACCGACGGGGCGCACGGCAAAGCCAAGATCATCGACGTGACGCCCGGCCGGATCCGTACCGCGCTGGACGAGGGCTCGATCTGCATCGTGGCCGGGTTCCAGGGCGTCTCCCAGGGCACCAAGGACATCACCACGCTGGGCCGCGGCGGTTCCGACACCACCGCGGTCGCGCTGGCCGCCGCGTTGGACGCCGACGTGTGCGAGATCTACACCGATGTGGACGGCGTGTTCACCGCCGACCCGCGGATCGTGCCGGCCGCGCGCCGCATCCCGCTGATCTCCTACGAGGAGATGCTGGAGATGGCGGCCAGCGGCGCCAAGATCCTGCATCTGCGCTGCGTCGAGTACGCGCGCCGCTACAACATTCCCATCCATGTGCGCTCGTCCTTCAGCCAGAAGGAGGGCACCTGGGTGGTCGACAGCAGCGACATCGAGGCCCGGAAGGACGGGGACATGGAACAGGCGATCATCTCCGGGGTCGCGCACGACCGCAGCGAGGCCAAGATCACGGTGGTCGGCGTGCCGGACAAGGTCGGCGAGGCCGCCTCGATCTTCACGGTGCTGTCCGAGGCCGAGATCAACATCGACATGATCGTCCAGAATGTCTCCGCGGCCTCGACCGGGCGCACCGACATCTCCTTCACCCTGCCCGCCAGCGACGGCCAGCGGGCGCTGACCGCGCTGAACAAGGTGAAGGACCGGGTCGGGTTCGAGTCGCTGCGCTACGACGACCGGATCGGCAAGGTCTCCCTGATCGGCGCCGGGATGCGGTCGCACCCGGGCGTCACCGCCAAGTTCTTCTCGGCGATCGCCGACGCCGGTGTCAACATCGAGATGATCTCCACCTCGGAGATCCGGATCTCGGTGGTGGTGGCCCAGGACGACATCGATACCGCGGTCGCCGCGGCCCACCACGCGTTCGACCTCGACTCCGAGCAGGTCGAGGCCGTCGTCTACGGAGGCACCGGCCGCTGACGCCCGCGTCCCCCGCGTCCCTGGCCGACCGGCCACCGGCCAGGGACGCGTGGCCCCGCGGCGGCTCCGAACGGGCGCGCTTGACTCCGGCTGACCGCTTAGAGTGGCGTACGTGACCGAGACCAGGGCGGCCAAGTCGGAGCAGACGCGCGCGCTGATCGTGGAGACCGCGCTGCGGCTGTTCCGGGAGCGCGGGTACGAGGCGACGACGATGCGCGCCATCGCCAAGGAGGCAGGGGTCTCGGTCGGCAACGCCTACTACTACTTCGGCTCCAAGGAGGAGCTGATCCAGGCGTACTACGACGAGCTCCAGGAGGAGCACGTCAAGGCGTGCCGGGCGGTCCTCGACTCCGAGCGCGACTTCGCGCCGCGGCTGCTCGGCGTGCTCAAGGCCCGGGTCGACACGATGGTGCCGTACCACGAGTTCGCCGGGAAGTTCTTCAAGTTCGCGGCGGAGCCGACCAGCCCCCTCAACCCGTTCAGCGCCGAGTCCGGCCCGGCCCGCGCCTCCGCCGTGGACATCTACCGGCAGGTCGTGAACGGCTCGTCCCTGAAGATCGACCCGGACTTCCGCGAGGAGCTGCCCGAGCTGCTGTGGCTGTACTCGATGGGGATCGTCCTGTACTGGGTGCACGACAGCTCCCCGGGCTGCCGCAAGACCTACCTTCTGGTGGAACGCACGGTTCCGCTGGTCAACCGCATGGTGTCCATGTCCCGCCTTCCAGGCTTCAAGTCCGTCACCCGCGAACTGGTCTCCATCATCCGGGAGGTCCGCGCCTGACCATGGCGGGTGAGGCGGCGGGTTGCGTTGCGTGCGGTGGGACGGTCGCCCCGGACGGCCACTGCTGGGACTGCGGCAAGGATCAGCCCGCGTTCGGATCGCACCTGGAGGTCACGGTGGACGGCGCCGCCCGCCGCGCCGGGCGGGCCGTGCAGGCGCCGGCCGGACCCGTTGGCGTGGACGCGGGCGGACGGGACAACGTCACCGCGCTCCTCATCCCCGTCCGCCGAGCCGCACTCCGGTCGTGAACGGCGTCAGGCGAGGCCGAGGTGCTTGCGGGCGAAGGAGATCTCGGCCTCCATCTGCTTGATGCGTTCCTCCACGACCAGCGATCCGTGGCCCGCGTCGTACCGGTAGACGTCGTGGGGATGGCCCAGCTCGGCCAGCCGCTCCAGGTAGTTGTCGATCTGCCGGATGGGGCAGCGCGGGTCGTTCTCCCCGGCCAGGATCAGCACGGGCGCCTTCACCCGTTCGACATAGGTGATCGGGGACGACTCCTTGTACCGCTCCGGCACGTCGTCGGGTGAGCCGCCGAACAGGGACCGGTCGAACGCCTGGAGCCCCTCCATCTCGTCCTCGTACGCGGCGACGTAGTCCGCGACGGGCACGGCGGCGACGGCGACCGTCCAGTCGTCGGGCTGCGTGCCGATGCCCAGCAGCGTGAGGAACCCTCCCCAGGACCCGCCCGTGAGGACGAGCCGGGCCGGGTCCGCCAGGCCGGAGGAGACGGCCCAGTCGCGGACGGCCTTGATGTCCTCCAGCTCGGTCAGCCCCACCCGTCCCTCGATCGCGTCGCGCCACTCCGAGCCGTAGCCGGTGGACCCCCGGTAGTTCACCCGGACGACGGCGAAGCCGTGATCGACCCAGGCGGCGGCCGACGGGACGAACGAGTCCTGGTCCTGGGCGGTCGGCCCGCCGTGAATGTCGAACACCGTGGGGAACGGCGCGTCCCCCTCGGCCGGCCTGCTGATCAGCGCGTGGATACGGCCGCCCGGACCGTCCACCCAGGCGTCCTCCACCGGGACGGACGGCGGCGCGGCGGGCCCCGGCGGCGTCAGCACGATCTCGCCGGACGTGGACCGGATCACGGGCGGTTCGGCGGACGACGACCAGAAGAACTCGACCGTCCCGTCGGGGCGGGCGCCGGCCCCGCCGATCACTCCGCGGGGCGTGTCGATGCGGGACAGCTCGGCGCCGTCCAGGTCGTAGCGGTAGAGCTCGTCGCGGGCCTCGTGGGAGTGCGACACCAGCAGCGCCGACCCGTCCGGGTACCAGTCGGCGCCGATCTCACCGGGCAGGTCCAGGACGATCTCCTGCTCGGTGTTCTCGACCGGGTCCCAGATCAGCAGCTCCTCCTTGCCCCGGCGCTCGTGGTTGACCAGCAGCCGCGAGTCGCCGGAGACGGGTGAGAACCCGGCGCCGTACACGCCCTTGCCCGGCCCGTCCCACAAGTCGGCGACCGTCGTCCCGTCGGGACGGACGACGCGCAGGGCCATGTGGCGGCTGTCGCCGTGCTCGCTGTGCCCGATGGCGATGAGCGTCTCGTCCCGGGAGAGCGCCGCGACATGCGCGTCCTCCTCGTGCTCGTACAGCACCTCCGGCTCGGCGCCCGGACGGCACAGGTGGATGGACGTGCCGCCCTCGGTCGTGCGCCCGACGACCGCGAGCCCGCTCGAACCGACGGCCAGCCCGGACGGATAGGACGGCTCCAGCCCCGGCACCGCCGGAACGCTCCCGTCCTCGGCCACCGTGTCCCCGTCCGAGGAGCGGCCTTCCTCGGAGTCCTCAGTGGTGGCAGGCAGGTCGAACGGGGTGCGGCGCCAGATGCCGAACTCGTCGCCGTCGGTGTCGGCGAACCACCAGATCCACTCGCCGGTCGGGTCGACGCCGCCCATCCAGGTGCCGTTCGGACGGTCGGTGACCTGCCGCCGCATGCCGGTCGCCCGGTCCCACGCGTAGATCTCCCAGGTGCCCGTGACGTTCGACCGGTACGTGCTGCGGTGCGGTGCGTCGTGGGCCCAGCCGGGCAGGCTCATCCGCGCGGCCCGGAACCGCGCCTTCCAGCGCTCGTCGTCGACCATGCCCTCAGTATGACCGGATCATGGTCACCCGGGTGCCCACTCGCGATCCGCGGGCCCACGGGAACCGTTCCCGGGCGGGGATTCTGCTTTGCCCGGTCGTGGGCTAATCTCAGCCGGTCGCTTCAACGCCCGCATGGGCTGGAAAGGTCGATCGTTCGATGCCCAAGATGCCGCGCCTTCTGCTGGCCGCGACCGTCCTGTTCTCCGCCGCGGGACTGAGCGCGTGCTCCTCCGACCGCTGGTGCGAGCACGACGCCACCGACACCAGGGTCAGCGATAGCTACTGCGAGAGGAACACCCCCGGCTACGAGTGGGAGTCGGACGGCGGCTCGTCCAAGAAGCGCAAGAAGCGCACGTAGCGCACGGCGTGCGGGGCCTCGTCCAGGGGCTCGTCTAGGGGGATCTCCGCAGGGTCAAGGTCGTGCGTGGTCTGCGCCGGCGCGCGGTTTCCTTGGAACGTGGATCGTTCTCGGCGAGCAGGTGCTTGAGCGAGCGCGGCACGATCTCTTCCGGCTTGTCGGCGAAGGGGGAACGCATGTGTTTTCTCCTCTGCTGTTCGGGTGATCCGGAGGAGGGCCCGGTCGACGGACGGCCGGATCGCCCGGCCGCCGGGGCGGGTCAGGCGGCGGTGGCGTACTCCTGGAAGGCGCGGCTGACGGTGTGCAGCGCCCACCGCATGCGGGTCGCGTACGCCTCGGGGTGGTCGCCGGCCTCTTGGGCGACGTAGGCGGCGCACCGGGTGCTGTCGCCGCCGCAGGCGCACAGGCTCTCGTCGATCGCCTTGCGGACCCGCTCGGGCGACGGCTCGTCCGACGGCTCGTCCGACGGCTGCAACGGGGACGCGAAGAGGATCTGGGCCAGGTCGGAGGTGGTCATCGAGGTGAGGCTCAGCGTCGTCGCCATCGTGTGCCTTCTTCCATCGGAGGGGTCTCCCTTACCCCTGCTGCTAGTACTGACTCTGACGACCGGGCGAACTCATCGCCATCGGGGAAGTCCCCCATAATCCGCGGGCATGCCCCCGAGTCCGGGTAGGGGTAACCCCACCTGCCCACCCCCGTACGGGCACCAGGCCCGGCCCCGGATCCTCTGCGTACTGGCACATCCGCCTACCGCCCGACGCCATTCCCGAACGCCGCACGCGCGGGGATCATGAGTGTCAACGGCATGAGAGGCGGCCCCGAATGCCCCAGTTGATCCAGCTCACCGACTGTTCGGACGTCACCCCGGCTCTACGCGACGGACTGGTCAAGTGCTGGACGGAGGTGACGAACGGGAACCGCGCCACCGGCTTCGCGTTCCCTCCGGTCCACAAGAACGATGTCGCCCCCGTCCTGGACGCGCTCATCTCCCGGCTGCACCCCGACCGTGAACGCCTGCTGCTCGCCCTCTCCGGCGCCGCGCTCGCCGGCTGGGTGACCCTCAGCCGCGACCCCAACCCCCTGATCGCCCATTGGGGCAGCGTCAACCACCTCCAGACGCTGCCCTCCCATCGCAAGCGCGGTGTGGCCACGGCGTTGATGAACGACCTGCACCGCATAGCCCGGGACGAGATGCACCTGGAGCAACTTCACCTGGCGGCCCGTGGCGGGCTCGGCTTAGAGAACTTCTACAGCCGTCTGGGGTGGCGGGAGGTGGGCCGCTGGCCCAAGGCTTTCCGCCTCGCCCCAGGGGATACCGAGGACGAAGTCCTCATGGTCCTGTCTCCGCTCTGACCCCCCGGCATCGCCTGCCTCAATGGGTGTTGATCCAACGGTTGATGCGGGCGAACGAGAGGTCGGCGGACGGATGCAGCGCCAGCGAGTGCCCGGTGTCGGGGACGGTGGCCCCCGTGAGGCTCGCGGCGGAGGTGTAGTAAGGCGCTTCGTTGGCGCGCACGTTCTCGTCCCGGCCGCAGTCGAGCAGCAGGCCGCACACGGCCGCGTCATGCTCGCCGACGATCGCCAGGACGTGCGCGCGGACCCTGTTGGTGTCGTTGAGCCCCGGCGGGACGGCCACCCTCGCGGCCGAGTCGCCGAGTTCGACGCCCGACAGGATGTCCTTGTGCGCCTCGTCGTAGGCGATGACGGCGGGGTCGGCGGCCGAGGCGCGGTAGAACGAGGCCGACCGCGTGCCCGGGCGGGTGGTCAGGTAGCCGGTGTCGATGGACCGGCGGCCGGCGAAGGACGGGTCGAGGGTCGCGGGCTGGAACCGCGCGATGGTCAGCGGCGCGCCCGCGGCGATGGCCGGTGGGTGGAGCGCGCCGGTCAGCACGACACGGTCGACATCGCGGTAATCGGCGGCCTCCGAAATCGCGATCATTGAGCCGACGGAATGGCCGATCACCGTCGTCTGGGCGAAGTCCCGGCGGCGCAGCCATTGGACGATCTGGTGGAGGACATGCGCGTCGGCGGCCACGGTGAGCGCCGTGCTGGGCGGCCGGGAGCTGTCCCCGCTGCCCGGCCGATCATAGGCGAACGCGGCGCGGCCCGCGCGGGTGGTCTTCCGCACGTAAGAATAGAGCCGTGGATTCTGGGGCCATTGCCAATAGGAGGAGTCGTACGTGCCGCCGTGAACGAGGACATCCACCCTCCGTACGCCGCCGGCATAGGCGCGGGGGACGCATAGGGTCCCGGAGACGATGTGCTCTCGCGGCAGGCCCGGCCCGAGCCACACCGGAAGCCGTACCCTCGTACACGAACCCTCGGACGACGAGGGCACGGACGACGAGGGCGCAGGCGTTGCGTGCGCGGGCGTCGCGGGGGCGGGCACGGCGCAGAGGTTCAGCGAAGCCGCCGCCGTGGCCGCGATTCCGCGGATGATCCTTTTTCTGGGGATGATCGTTTTTCGCATGGCGGCCTCCCGTTCGGAGAACCGGAACCCTAACACCGCCGCCGATGATCTTTATGAAGTCCGGCGAAGCCCGCGCGCCTGGCCCGAATTTTCCTTTTCAGGTTAATCATACGTATTTTGTCGGCTGAGCCGACTCATGTGATAATCGATCATATCTTTGTGGTCATGAGCCGTTCCCGGTGTCGGCAAATGCCGATGGGCGATATCATTCGTGGGCGCCGGGGGTTGGAAAAGCGTGGCGACCGCGGCCACGCCGGGGGAAAGGGCGCGGAGGGGTCATGGCCGAAATCACCGGGCTGCGCTCGGGCGAGCATCTCGGCAACCTGCCGGCCGAAATATCCAGTTTCATCGGACGCCGCGAAGAACTGGCGGAGATCGAGAGGTTGCTGTCGGGCTCGCGGCTGGTGACCCTCACCGGTGTCGCCGGCGTCGGCAAGACGAGGACGGCGCTGCGGGCCGCGTCCGAGCTGCGGGCGGCGTTCCCGGACGGGGTGTGGCTCGCGGAACTGTCCGGCCTGGAGGACTCCGGGCTCCTCGCCTACGCGGTCGCCCACGCGCTGGGCCTGCGCGACCAGACGACGCGCCCGCCTCTCGACGTGCTGACCGGCTTCCTGTCCGGCCGGAGGGCGCTGCTGGTGCTGGACACCTGCGAGCACCTCCTCGACGCGTGCGCCCTGCTGGCCGAGGTGCTGCTGGCCGCCTGCCCGTGGCTGCGGATCCTGGCGACCAGCAGGCGGCCGCTGAACGTCGAGGGCGAGGCGCTGTTCACCGTCCCTCCGCTGCCCGTGCCGGGGGCCGACGCCGAGCCGGGGGACGACCCCGGCCACGACTCGGTGGCCCTGTTCGTCGAACGCGCCGCCGCCGTCGACCACCGGTTCGCCCTCACGCCGTCCAACCAGGCGGCCGTCGCGCGGCTGTGCCGCCGCCTGGAGGGCATCCCGCTGGCGCTGGAGCTCGCCGCGGTCTGGGTCTCGGCGCTGCCGGTCGAGCGGATCGTCGACCGGCTGGACCGGCGGCTCGAACTCCTCGCCGCCGACGGCGGCACGGCGCGGCGGCACGGCGCCCTGCGCACCGCGATCGGGTGGAGCCACGAGCTGTGCTGCCCTCGTGAACGGCTGCTCTGGGCACGGGTGTCGGTGTTCGCCGGCGCCTTCGACGAGGCCGCCGCGGCGGCGGTGTGCGCCGACGACCGGCTGCCGGCCCGTTCCGTCCCCGAACTGCTGGCCGCGCTGGCCGACAGGTCGATCCTGTCGCGCGAGGAGCGCGACACCGGGATCGCCTACCGGATGCTGGACACGCTCCGGGAGTACGGCACCGAGTGGCTGGAGTCCGCGGGCGAACGGCGCCTCTTGCAACGCCGCCATCGCGACCACCACCTGGCGCTGGTCCGGCGGTACGAGGCCGAGTGGTGCGGGCCCCGCCAGCTTGAGTGGCACACGACGATGACCCGTGCGCACGCCGACCTGCGCGTCGCGCTGGAGTTCAGCCCGGGCGACCCGGACGAGCGGCAGGCCGGACTCGACCTGGCGGGAAGCCTCCACCTGTTCTGGGCGTCGGGCGGCATGATCCGGGAAGGCAGGCACTACCTCGACCGGGCGCTCGCCCTGGACCTGCCTCCCGGCCCCGCGACGGCCAAGGCGCTGTGGACGTGCGCCAGGCTCGCCTGCACCCAGGGCGACCTCGCCGCCGCCGAAGAGCTCATCGAACGCTGCCGCCCGTACGCGGAAAACGGCGACCGGGTCGCCGCCGGGTACCTGGCCTACCTCACCGGCGGCATCGCCATGTTCCGCGGCGAGCACGACCGGGCGGCGGAGCTGCTGCGGGACGCCGTCGCCTTCCACCGCCACGGCGGCGACGCCGGCACCGGGCTGCTTCTCAGCCTGGCGGTGCAGGGCATGGTCGAGGTCATGCGGGGCGACTTCGACCGGGCGACCGCCCTGCTGGAGGAGAGCCGCGCGCTGTGCGACCGGTACGGGGACCGCTGGGCGCGCGCCTTCGCCGACTACATGCGCGGCCTGGCCGAGCTGGCACGCGGCGACGTCGCCGCCGCGACCTGGTACGGGCGCGAGTCACTGCGGTTTAGGCCGCTGCTGCGCGACACCCTGGGCACCGCCCTGGCGCTGGACCTGCTCGCGTCCGCCGCCGTCACGGACGAGCACGCCGGACCCGCGCGCGCCGCCGTGCTGCTCGGTTTCGCCGACCGCGTGTGGCACACCTTCGGCCTGCCGCAGTTCGGCTCCGGAGACCTGGCCCGGCAACGGGGACGGTGCGAACGGCAGGCGCGCCTGGCCCTGGGCGACACCGCCTACGAGGCGGCCTTCCGCCAGGGCCGCGCGATGGACCTGCTCGACGGGATCGCCTACGCGCTCGGGGAGGCCCCCTGTTGACCGGCGGCCCTCCCCGCACCGTGACCGGTGCCGTCCCAGTGCCCGGCCTGTCCACCGATCGGCTCGACGTCTTCCCCACACCCGCCGTTCAGCCGGAGTACGCGATGACCCCAAAGTACCTCCGTGACATCCGGCGGCCCCCCATAGCCGGGCCCCCGGATGCCGCGGCTCCGGCCAGTCCAGGGGAGATCTTCCGGCGGTTCGCCGAGGCGGTCGTGCCGCGGCTCGCCGACTTCGTCGCCGTGCACCTGTTCGATGACCCCGTCCAGGAGACCGAGCGGGACGGCGGGTCGCTGTGGCGGGTCATCTCGCTCGACGCCACCGCGTCCCGGAGCTTCGGCAGCCTGCTGCCCGCCGGCCGCGGCACAGGGGGCCGGCACGACCCGGACGGCGGGGGCACCGTGCACATCCCCCGAGTGGACGGTCCGGCCGCCGACCGGCTCGCGGCCCAGTTCGACGCGCCCAGGCTGGCGCGTGCCCTGCTCGGACGGGCCCTGCTCGCGCTCCCGCTGGCCTCCCGCGGCCGGCTGCTGGGCCACGCGCTGATCGTGTGCGAGCCGGACCGCCCGGCGTACCGCGACCGCGAGATCACGCTGCTGGAGGAACTCGCCCGCTGGGCCGCCGCGGAGGCGGACCGCGCGCTCCCGCACCGGGGAGGCGGCGGGTCGCTGGAGCACCGGCTGTGGCTGGAGTCGGGCCCCGGAGGTCCCGGCCCGCGCGGTGGGGCTCGACCTGGCGTTCCGCTACGTCCCCGCGCAGACGCCCCCGACCCTGCTCGGCGGCGACTGGCTCGACGTCATCCCCCTGCCCCGCGACCGGACCGCGCTCGTGGTCGGGGACGTCGCCGGGCACGGGGTGGAGGCGGGCATGAGGATGAGCCGGTGCAAGACCATGGTGCGCACGCTCGCGTCCCTCGACCTGCCGCCGGACGCACTGCTGGACCGTCTCGACCGGCTCGTCTGCGAGCTGGGCGAACAGTACGGCCGGGACGAGGAGTTCCTGGCCACGTGCGTGTACGCGGTCTACGATCCCGCCGCCCGCGAGTGCCGCGTCGCCAGCGCCGGCCATCCGCCGCCGGTGCTGATCAGCCCGGACGGGCGGGGCGAGGCGCTCGCCGTGAGCCCGGGGCCGCCCGTCGGCTGCGGCGACGGCGGTTTCACCACGTCCTCCTTCGCCACGGCCGACGGCAGCCTCCTGGTGCTCTACTCCGACGGCCTCCTGGAGAACCGGCACCGTGACTTCGACGAGGGCGTCCGCGCCCTGACCACCCGGCTCCTCGGCCCCCCGAAGGACCTGGAACAGACCTGCGACGAACTCATGGCCAGGTTCGCCGCCGCCGGGCACCAGGACGACGTCACCCTCTTCCTCGCGCGCCTGAGGGGCGTGCCGTGCGAGGTTCCTGCGTCCGCCGTGCGGCAGGCCGAGGAAGGCCCCTTCGTCGGCCGTTCCGAGGAACTGGACGAGGTCGCCGAACTGCTGGGAAGGGCCCGGCTGGTCAGCGTCACCGGAGCCCCCGGCATCGGCAAGACCCGGCTGGCCCTGCGCGCGGCGCGCCTGCTACGCGACGACTTTCCCGACGGGACGTGCCTGGTCCGGCTGGCCGGCGTCCACGACCCCCGCCTGCTCGCCCGCGCCGTCGCCGAAGCCCTCGGC
The DNA here is from genome assembly GCF_043906805.1 of Actinomadura sp. SCN-SB. Classification (NCBI taxonomy): domain Bacteria; kingdom Bacillati; phylum Actinomycetota; class Actinomycetes; order Streptosporangiales; family Thermomonosporaceae; genus Actinomadura; species Actinomadura sp. SCN-SB. The sequence goes on from NZ_JBIMPP010000055.1 coordinate 38,584, forward strand.
GTCGACGTCGAACGGGGCCGCTCCTGGGACGACGCCGTCATCGCGCACCTCTCCGGGCGGCGGGCGCTTCTCGTCGTCGACGGCTGCGAACACCTCGTCGCGCCCTGCGCCGACCTTCTCAGGAGAGTCCTGGAGGCCGCGCCCGGCGTCCGCGTCCTGACGACCGGCCGCCATCCGCTGCGCGTCCCAGGCGAACACCTCCTGACACTGGCCCCGCTGGAGCCGGACGAGGCCCTCGACCTGCTCCTCTCAAGAAGCCCGCAGTGCGACCCCGACCGGGCCCGCGCCCTCTGCCTGCGCCTTGACCGCATCCCCCTGGCGATCGTCCTGGCGGCCGAGCGGCTACGCGACCTCTCCGTGGACGACCTGCTCGAACGCCTGCGCCGCCCGTTCGACGCCCTCGCCGGTGACCTGCGCGCCGCGATCGACCGGAGCCACGAGCTGTGCACGTCCGCCGAACGGCTCCTGTGGGCGCGCCTGTCGGTGTTCGCCGGCGGCTTCGACCTGTCCGAAGCCGAGGAGATCTGCTCCGACGACGAGCTCCCTCAAGAGGAGATCCTCAACGTCCTCGCCGGGCTGGTCCACAACTCGATCGTCATCCCGGAAGGGGACCCCCGCGCCCAGCGTTTCCGCATGCTCGGCCTGCTCGCGGAGTACGGGCGCGAACGACTCGACCGGCTCGGGGAAGGCACGTCCCTCCGCCGCCGGCATCGCGACGCGTACCGGCGGCTCGTCCGGGAGGGCACGGACCAATGGCTGGGGCCGGGCCAGGCGGAGCACTGCGAACTGCTGCGGCGCGAACACCCCAACCTCCGCGAGGCCCTGGAGTTCTCCTTCACCCACCCCGGCGAAGCGGAGGCCGGTCTGGACATCGCCACCGCCCTGTGGCCGCTGTGGATCAGCGGATCCCTGACCGAGGGAAGGACCTGGCTCGGACGCGGCCTCACCCTCACGTCCACCACCAGCCCCCGGCGCGCCGAAGCCCTGTGGCTGGACGCCTGGCTGGCCGCCGTCCAAGGCGACCGCGTGGCCGCGCTGACCTCCGTCGAGGAATGCTGCGTCCTGTCCAGCCGAACCGGCGACACCCGCGAGATCGCCACGTCCATCCAGATCTCCGCCGAGGCGGCCCTCCGCAGAGGCGACAGCGCGGTCGCCTTCCCCCTCTACCGCGAGGCCCTGGCCCGCTTCCACGCCGACGCCGACTTCCTCGGCGTCTGCACCAGCCTCTTCCAGTTCGCCCTCTGCCACGCCCTCCACGCCACCCCCGACTACCTCCATCGAGCGGTCGACCTCTGCGACGAGGGCATCTGGACCTGCGAAGCCTTCGACGAACTCTGGTGCCGTTCCTGGTGCGAATACACCCTGGCCCTCAGCTTCTGGAGACTGGACCAGCCCCACTCCGCCCAAGAAGCCGCCCTACGCGGCCTCGCCCTGAAACGACGACTCCACGACCGCCCAGGCATCGCCCTGTGCCTCGAACTCCTCGCCTGGATAGCCGCCACCGAAGGCCGCCACGAACAAGCCGCCCGCTGGCTCGGCGCCGCCCACCCCATCACCGAGGAAACCGGCACCCACCTGGCCGGCTACCCCCAACTGGCCACCTTCCACGACCAAGCCAAAACCACCATCCAAACCGCCCTAGGCCCCGACCGCACCAACCACCTCGTCAACGAAGCAGCAACCGTCCCCCTAGACCAGTACCTGGACGCCCTACTAACCCCCCGAAAAGCCCCCACCCGGTAAGTCCAGTGCAGAAGCTTCGAACCACAAGAAGACCCGAGGTGACTCCAGGGTTTCGAGTACTCCTCGTCGCCCCGTGGGCGATCTCCATAGCAGTTCCCAGAGGGCCAGTTGGGCTTCTACGACGCGATGCGCATCGGCGCAGTCCTTGTCCGCGGGCTGTTCCAGCAGGTTGCTGAAAATGGCCGCGTGCGCCGCAGCTCCGGCTATGTCACCACGCTGGCCGGACGCCGCAGCAGCACCCGCAAGGGCGTGGCGATGCGGTACTCCAGCGACCCGCTGATGGCCGCCGCCACCGAGGCCGAGGACGTCGGTCCACCGCGACGGCTTCTTGATGGTCCGGGCGGCCCTGACCGGGCAGGCCGTGGCGGGCCTCTCAGGTGCCCGTTTCGGTGCGGAGCCGCTGTCGGTGACGGCCCCGTTCCTGAAGACCCTGCATGGACTCGTTCCTCCCGGCACGAAGCCGACGGCGCGCAGTTCGGCAGGTACACGCGCACCGTGTGGAGCCGGCGATCCGGGACCGGATGGAGCGGGGCTCCCTCGGCGAATGGATCAAGCTGCCCGGCTCATGGATCAGCAACCCGCACCGTGCGCTGACACCGCCCCGTCCCTCAGGAAATGCGCCCTCGATTCGCGAAGCTCAAGGGACTTGAGACGCACATCGGGATGTCCGGGAGACTTGGCCGTGAATTCGGATGATCTCCTGCGCGGTTGTGGTCTTCCGTAATTCGGATCGATTGCTGTTGCGGCAAGCGTTTGCCGGCCCGGTGCGGTCATGAGCGCGAACCGACGTTTTCCGGGGCAGTTTACGGGGTAGGATCGGCCGCGCGATCTATCCGGGAGGTTCTCATGAAGGTGATCGGCCGGCTCGGCAAAGCTCCCGCTGAGCGCGGTGACACGACTTCGACGACAGGTTCTCCTGACATTCTGACGCTCAATGACGGCGCGTTCGCGGTCATCGGCGTCGATATTACCGAGGAACTGGGCAAAAGTCCATGGAAAGACGCCCGGTGCGCGCCGAATGAACGGATCGTTCGAATCACACGTAACACCCTTATCGCCGCGAAGAACGATATCCCGGACGAATGATGCATCGACCGCCTGCGTGGGCACTGGACGGTAGCGAGCGGCTGACCCTGGAGGGCTTCCTGGAGTCTTTCGGCACGGCCTGGGCGCGCACCGAGCGGCGCTTCCTCAAGCTGGAGTGCTGGCAGTCCTACCGCGAGGCCGACGGCGTCCGATCGCAGGAGGCGTTCCAGGCGGGCGACACCGCGCTGGCCCGCCGCCTCCTGGAAGAGGAGGCGATGGGAGACCAGCCCCTTCGCGACGACGTGCGGGCGAGGAACCTGGAGTTCACCCGGATGCGGCTGCTCTCCTACCCGCTCACCGACTACCTGCGCTACGAGATGATCAATTACGAGGTGCGCAGGCGGCTGGGTGAGAACATCGAGTTCCTCCTGCCGCCCTCTCCCGTTGAGGACTACTTCGACTTCCTGCTGTTCGACGCCCACACCGCCCTCATCCACGACTACGGGCCCGGCCCCGTCGGGCATCAGTCGGGCGGCTGGGTCACCCATCACCCGAAGACGCTGCACAGACTGCTCGACATCGCCACCGATCTACGCGCCCGCGGCGAGCGGGTACATCCCCTCAACGACACTTCGCACCAATCTCGTATCTGACACGGCGGTGTCATGACAGGCCGATTGAGGCGGACCCTGCCCGTGAGTCTCGCGATCACCGCGGGGCTCGTCATCGTGCTGCTCTGCGTCCTCGTCCCGATCCTCCTGCTGCTCCGGATGGACGATGACGAGCTGGCGCGCTGGTCGGACATCGGCCAGGCGGTCAGCCCGGTCGCGGTCTTCTTCTCCGGTGCGGCCTTCCTGGGGATTACTGCCACGCTCCTGATGCAGGGCCGCGAGCTGCGCAACCAACGTGAAGAGTTGCGAATCGCGCAGGAGGAACAGGCACGCGGCAGCGAACTCGCCATGCGCGAGCTGCACACCGACCTGATCAAGATGGCCATCGAGGACAGTGAGCTCCGTTCGGTCTGGCCCGCCCCTGCGCCCGGGGAGCAGACGACCCGCAAGGACCACTACTGCAACCTCATCCTCAACCTCCAGAAGGTCGCCTACGAGACCCACACGATCGAGCTTCCCGAACTCCGCAGCGCCCTACGGTTCCTGATGACCAGCCCGGACATGCGCGCCTTCTGGTCCCGAAGCCGTCCGTCCCGTGTCTCCATCACCGAAGGCGACGAAGCCGAGGACACCTTCACGGCCGAGGTGGACGCGGCGTACACGGACACCATCGCCCCGTAGCGTGCGGGAGTCGATTCAGGCGCAGGTCTTGCGCGTGGACACCGCTGGATCAAGGCGTCTCGGCGAGTACACGCACGCCGCCCCGGAGGCGCGTGGAACTGGTGATGCATGAGCGGACGATGCCGGGCGGCGGCCCGGCGGGAACCGGCGCGGCCTGTGGCCGTTGTGCCGGTAGGGCGACCTGTTCCGTGAGTTGCGCCCTGCTCGCGCCTGGCTGTTCCCGGACGGACGATGCCGGCGTCTGGATCGTGCAGCCTTCTCCTCGGTTACAGAACACTCTCCCGGTGCCTGCCCGCCAAGCTGGAGATCGTCTCCGGCTAGGTCACCGCGCGGGCCAGGACGCCGCCACAGCACCGCAAGGGCAGGGCGATGTGGTGCTCCCGATCCTCACCCGGTTCCCTCGCTTCAAAAAGGCCGGCGACCGCCTGACCACCGGCGGAGCGCTGGCCGGTGCCCTGCGCGAGGCCGGCTTCGACCTCGCCCTGTCCCAGCGCATGGACAACCTGTGCACCGCGCGGCCTTGGCCTCACAGAGCGGCGAGCCTCCGATCCGCACCGGGTCGGAGGCTCGCAACACCAGGGGGTGGATGTCAGGGCAGGTCGTGCTCCCCGCGCTTCACACGCCGGGCGAACACCAGCCAGTCGGCGCGCCCGAACACCAGGTGAGGCGCCTCGGCGGCCTTGGAGTCACGCACACCGATGTTTCCTTCGAGGCGCGCAACCTCCACGCAGTCGCTCGTTCCGGCGTCGCTGCCGCTGTGGCTCGACTTACGCCAGACGGGAGTCATGAGAACCCTTCCATCACTTGCTGTATCAACTCGGCGGACGCATCCACCGGAAGTGCCCGATCGCTGATGCGATCAAAGTTCGCTCGGTACGAGCGTACATCCGTGGCATCTACGACAAGCCGCCCGCCGAAGCTCGCCTCGACGTACACGGCGTCGCTGCCGTCCACGGTCATGATCTTGAAGGAGCCGTCCCGTCCCACGTGGGCGCCCACCCGCTGAGGGACGACCCGTACGGAAATGTTCGGTTGTTCTCCCAGTTCGAGCAGCCGGGCGAGCTGACCGCGCATGACATCCCGCCCACCGACGGGTTGCCTGATGACTCCCTCATCCAGCATGACCCAAAGATTCGGCGGGGGATCCCGGAGCAGACTCTCCTGTCGATTCATCCGAACCGCCACGCGCGCATCGACATCCCGGAATCCACCTCCGATCACGGCTTCCCGTGCGTACGCCTCGGTCTGGAAGAGCCCCGGAATCCAGGCGAGCTCCCAGATGCGCAGCTCGGAGGAGCGGACCTCCATCTCGAAGTGCGCCTTGAACCACTCCGGGTCGTGGCCCGCCTTGGCGAAGAGCACCAGCACTGTGAACAGGCCCTGCGTGTCCCACTCCCGGTCGAGGACGCGTGCGTGCTTCTCCAGGAGCTTGACCTGACCGGACTCAAGCCGTGAAACACTCGACCTATCAAGATCAAGTAGCAAACCCAGAGCGCTGCCGGACATTCGGCGCTCCTCACGGTGTCTACGCAGTTGAACAGCGATGAGATCCCAGAGCGAACCTTCCGGCCTCAGTGACTCTCTGGCGGTCATCTGCAACTTCCCGTTGTTGTATCTGCTGTACGAACCTTCCGAAGGTAACGCCGAGCGTGAATCCTTGTCTCACGATTGAGCCAAGCCGAGGGGCCGAAAGATGGACACAAAAACCTCACTCGAAGACCGCGACCTTGCCCAGTTGCGTCATGACTTCACGGGGCATCGGATCTGGCGGGCGGTTCGCTGGGACGGCCGGCCGGGTGACTGGGTGGCCAGCCTCCATGACCCCGCCGCCGGTGTCGATCCCACGGTGATCTGTTCGAGCGCCGAAGAACTGCGAGCCGCCCTGCGCTGTGAAGCCGGACGTGCCACCACGCGCAGGGGGCTCCGGTAAGGAAACAGCCGCAGCACCACGCGGCCTCGCCACCGGAGGGGACCCTATCCCCCAACGAGATCCCATGAGGGAGGTGAGAGGGGCGCGGCATCCGGTAAGCATCCCTTCGGGTGCACCGACCGCGCCGCTCTACCGCCCCGCCTGGGCCTCCGGACGGGCGGTTGGCCTACACCTCAACTGAACAGCCGACGCGTGAGATCATCACTGCCCAGATCGACGCGCACTTCCCCGGCGTCCATTGCTGGTGGGCCTGCCCTCATCCGGTCGTAGCACTTGATCCTGGGGTGGTGTAGTCCTGCTCGGCGAGTTGATCGCCGGGGGGCAGGACCGGGAGGAGATGTCCCTGGGGATCGCCGAGGGAGTGCAGGGCAAGGTCATCGCGGAACGGATCGGGCGGTGCCCGAGCATGGTGTCGCGCGAGATCGCCCGGCACGGCGGCCGGGGCCGATATCGGGCGGCACGGGCCGGCCGGGCGGCGCGGCGGGCGCGGCGACGGCCCAAGATGCGCAGGATGGACGTCGGCGCCTGCCTGCGGCTGGTGGTGGTCGAACTGCTCAAGCAGGGCTGGTCGCCGCAGCAGGTGGCCGGGCGGTCGCCGATCGATCACCCCGCCGGCCAGCATGTACACGTGTCCCACGAGGCGATCTACGGCTGGATCTACGCACTGCCCAAAGGCGGACTGGGCCGCTGGTGTCCGATGTTGCGCTCAGGCCGCACCCGCTGCCGGCCCGTGCACGGACGCGCGCCGCGTTCACCGCGGATCCGCGGGATCCGGTGGATCGGCGACCGTAGCGCCGATGCCATCGGCCGGCAGGACCCCGGGCACTGGGGAGGGGGATCCCCCCGGTCGGCAACGACGGCAGGACCGCGGTGGGAGCGGGTGTCGCGGTTTGTGGTGCTGGTTCCGCCGGCCGGACGGGACGCCACCACCGTGTCCGAGGCCGTCATCGGCCAGGCCGGGGCTTGCCGGACGTGGTGCGCCGGTCGCTCACCTGGGACTGCGGGTCGGCACCAGCGAGAACACCAACCGCCGGCTACGGGAGCATTTCCCCGAAGGCACCACGATCACCGAAGACCGGGACTACCTGCAGGCCGTCCCCGGCGAACTCAACACCGGCCCCGCGCCATCTTCGGATTCAAGAAGTTCAAAGAAGCCTTCGCCGAGCTGCTGACCAATTGGGTTGAGGTCAAGGGGTCCAGTCATGTTGTGCCCCCCTCTCGTCCCCTCGGAGGGCTGCCCACGTCCGTAGGCAATCTGCTGCGCCGCCCGTTCCGGTACCGCATCGCTCCATCTGCCGATCATCCGCGTCACAGGCGACGACCATCTCCAACAGCGCCGCGAGGGCCATGCCCGCCGACCGCGGCTCGCATCAGGCGGCGGTGTCCTCCAGGACGGAGCGGATCCGGCTCCAGGCGTGTTCGAGGTCGATGTCTGGAGCAGGTTCGAAGACAAGGACGCCGTCTCCCAGGTCGAGGGTGAGGACCGGCCGTCCGGCCTCGGTGAGCATCGGCTCGCTCACGTCCACCCCGTAAGGCGCCTCCAGGACGCTCATCTCCGTGTCCCCGCGCGGATCGAACATCAGCAGGCCGGGTGCCACCCACAGGGCGCCCCGATGCAGCGCTTTCTCGGGGACGGCGTCCCTGTCGTACGGCAGCGGTCCGCACAGCCTGCCGATCAGGCAGAGCCGGGGCCGGCGTCCCGCGGTCAGCTCGGCCACGATCTCATCGGTGTCTCCCAGGCCGGGCGGGATGATGTAGAAGGCCAGGCCCGGTCGTGGCCCGGTCAGCTCGCGACGGAACGACCGCAACGACGGCCGACGGCGCAGCATGCGATCCGCGGCGGGCCGGAGCAACATCCCCCCGCCCAACCCCGATAGGGCCGCGGCAATGACCAGAACAGCGGTGGACATTTGCGTCACCTTAACTGCCGCCCGGCGGCCATCCCATGGTGACCAGGGTGATCCGTGACGCCAGGAGGCCCCATGATTCTCACGGCGCCGAACGCGCGTTCCGGGCCGGTCTCGCACAGATCCTCGGCGGGATCGCCGCAAGCCTTCGCACCGACGAGCGCGGCTCGGGCCCAAAGGACTGACCGGACGCCCCTGCGTGGGCGAACCATGCTGCCCATGGACGTTGGCCACGCGGGTTGTGGTGTGGGACCGCTAGGGCGGATGCCCGTCGAATGCTGCGTTGGCGTCAGCGGTCTGTTCGGGCGTCGTGGGCTTGGAGAGCCAGGCCGGTGCGGTACAGCTCGATCAGCAAAGGACGTAGTTCTCTGCCGCGGTCGGTGATGCGGTATTCGGTTCGCGGTGGGAACCCGTTGGTGATGGTTCGTTCCACAAGGCCGCCGGAGACCAGTGCGTTCAGGCGATCGCTGAGGACCTTGTCGCTGAGCGAGGGCAGTGTCGCGGCCAATTCCGTGTAGGAGTAGGCATCACCCGACATGAGGTTTCGTAGCACAAGGGTCGTCCATCGTCCCGCGATCGCCGCGAGGGCGACCTCGACCGGGCAGTCCGGTGACGGGGCTTGAGTGCGTCCGGTCGGGGTCGGCACGAGCTCCTCGTCCCACCCGATGCTTACCGTTTGGTGAGCCATGAGATCTCCTGCTTCGCTGCACCCATGACCAACAAGATTCTTCCATCCGGCAGCGATCTCCCCTTGGCCACCAGCCCGGAACAGCAGCCGTACGTCTTCGCGGCCGCGTTCAACACCGGCGATCCCGACGCCATCGAGCGCGTCTACGAAGCGGGCGGCGTCTTCGTCGGCAGCCCGGGACAGCCGACGACCGGGGCCGACCGTCGCGAGGCGAATGCCCGCATGGCGGCCCTTGGGCTTCCCATCGAGGTCAAGCCCCGTCATGTCTACGTCGCCGACGACATCGCCCTGCTCATCGTGGACTGGACGATCAGCGGCACCGCCTCGGATGGCGAGGAGGTCGACATCCAGGGAACCGCCACGGATGTGGCGCGACGCGGCGAGGACGGAATCTGGCGCTACGTCATCGACAACCCGTTCGGAACGGCGACGCAGAAGCCGTGACGTGGCTGCCGGAGCTATCGCCTGGGTGTGCTGTCGTTCATGCGATGGGTGTTCGGCCTCGCGGATATGGACGGAACCGCCCGCGTGGGCCACCTTGCGGCAAGGGATGATCAGCCGACGAAAGGCCAGATGACCAGTGGGCAGGGCGCGCGCCCACCTGGAGCGACCAACAGCGGCAGGCAGAGGTACGTGGATCAGAGGACGCGGAAGGAGTCGTCCGGCTTGAGCTCGGCGCGCCGGCCGGTGCGGGTGAGCGTCCGGGAGATGCGCACTTCAGGTCCTTGGCCATGTGCCCGGACGGCACGGTGTTCCGGACGGAGTTGTTCCAGCGGGACCCCGTGCCGGTGGTGCTTGCCGCTGTAGTACAGCCGGTCGCCCGGCCCCAATAGCCGGTCGATGGGCCAGGGTGCCGTCCAAGATGACGTAGGCCTTGCGCTGGGCGATTCGCGCCTCCTCGCTGGCGGAGTGGACGGGCAGTCCATCGCCGATTTCGAGGCCGATCTGAGGAACAACCTGTATCGGATCTGGAATCGAACGTCGTCGGGGACCTACTTTCCTCCTGCGGTCAAGGCGGTGCAGATCCTCAAGCCGCATGGTGGCGGGACCGCGGGTGCTCGGGGTGCCGACCGTGGCGGATCGTGTGGCGCAGATGGTGGCGGCGCTGGCGCTCCAGGCCCGGACGGAGTCGATCTTTCATGACGACTCGTATGGGTACAGGCCTCGGCGCAGCGCGCTGGATGCGGTTGCGCGTTGCCGCGAGCGGTGCCAGCGCAAGAGCTGGGTCCTGGACCTGGACGTCCAGAAGTTCTTCGACTCCGTCGACAACGAGTTGATGGTAAAGGCGGTCGAGGCCGCCGTCACCTGCGATCAGCGGTGGGTGGTTCTCTATGTCAAGCGGTGGCTGATACTCCTCGCCTGAACACCATCCGTCACCACGGGTATCTTGGAAGAGCGCTTGGAGAGATACCTCCGGTTGCGCAACGGCGGCCGGGTTTGCGGACCGCTTCGCTTGCTCACGGTAGGCGGAGTTGCTCATCCAGCGGAACTGTTGCCGGAGGCAGAGTTGTAATCAGCAACTCGTTAGCAGCTCGCTTCCCCACGCGACCGGCCGCACTGTAGCGAGTGGCAACCAGGCGCTTGCTAATTCGCCAACGGCGCACACCGAGGGTGTCGCGATCAAGCTTCGATGGAGTCATGCGGTCGTGTGCGTACAGCCATTCGCTTTGCGTGAGCATCGGATGGTTGTCGTAGCTGAGCAGCCATCTGAACTGCGCCTTTTTGCGCAGGTAGTCGGCAAGTTCGAGGTGCAAGGTGTCGTCGGTGGGCCGCGAAGCCCCGAGTCGGTCGCCACCATAGCCGCCTCTAGGGTCGAAGGAGGTCCGGTAGAGAACCGACGACTTCTCGACGTAGGGCGGGTCGAGGTAAGCGACCACACGAGAGGGCAAAAGTTGCGGGTAGTGCTCGGGAACGTCGTCCAATGTTTGACGCCAGTCCTTGCGCCAAACGTCGACCAAGCGCCCGATGTTGTAAAGGTGCCCTACATAGCGGAGACGCTCGGCGAGCGCCTCAGGGTTCCAGCGACATCCGATCGGATACTTGCTTGCTTGGGCGCGGCCGCCGATGGGCCCAGCCTTCCCATGCAGGATGCCCGAGAAGGTCGTGCGGTTGAGAAAGAGGCACTGCATGGCTGCTGCTAGCCGGCGATTGCGCGGCGACATGTTTGACCGCGGGCGCCAGGCGCGCCAGTAGTCCCACCGCTCAACGGCTGTCGCACCACCGTCGCGTACATATAGCCTCCACTCATCGTGCATCCGATCGATGAGTCGTTCGGTATCGTCGGCGGCCGCCTGCCAGAAGGCGGTGACGAGTGGATCGGCATCCGCAAGGAGGATGCGGTCAACGATTCCTTCCCCGATCATGCGCAGTGATGCTGACGCGCCGCCGGCGAAGGGCTCGACGAGGAGGTTGATCTCCGGCACAACTGGGGACTGTTTCGCCGACGTGATCACTCGGGCGATTACGGGGGCCAGTGACGACTTGGCGCCGGGGTAGCGTAGAGCGGACTGGTACCGGCCACGAGCGAGCTCGTGGGCGATGGGCGCAAGTTCCTTGGCCAGAGGCCGAGCCTGCGCACTGATCGCCTCGCCAGTGCCGTAGGATTCGGCGATCTTGGCGAGCTCGCCGACAGAGACGGCGGCTGGCGGCAACGTCACAGCAGGCATGATCGTATTTTGCCGGACGTACGGACGTTCGGGCGCACCGTTAGACCTACTTCTCGAAGTAGGTCGGCTGTCGCACAGCCTGGATGTCGAGCTTCAGCCCAGGGATGTTCTGCTGCGCCATCATCGTGAGAACGGAGCGTCCCACGCCGAGAGGCAACGCTGCCGCCGAGTGTGCGAGAGCGATGGGGACTACGGCATGCTCGTACATGCGGGTCCTGAGTGAGTCAAGGACTTCGCAGATCAGACGTAGTGTCGGGTATGCGTCCCAGCCTTCCACGTCTTGGCTGTCGTCGTAGGGTGACAATCCTGGCGCCGGCAAGACCGTGATGACCAGCGGGTCTCCAGCGCGAGTGCGGTAGATGAAGCGGCGACCGTAGAACTCATCGATGCCGTAGTGATTGGTCGCTGGTCGTCCCGAGATGCGGTTGATGTACTCGTTGGTGAGCCGCATGACGTGACCAGGGCGTATCAAGTCCTTGATCTGCTCAGCATGTTCAACAAACGTCCCGGTCTTCTCGATGCCCACGAGGAGGGGTGCGACGAGGTCACGTTGGGAGCACCATTCGCTCAGATCGCTGAGATGCTCCTGGAACCGACGCTTCAGCGGGGCCAGAGGCCCGAATAGAGCCAGAGGTCCATCAGTCATGAAGATGGTGTGCCGAAGGACGTGAGGTGCCATGTCGGCGAAGAAGTTGAGGTAGCACAGGGACATCAAACGCTCTGCGGCCGTCATGACACGTCCCATGGGCGTGAAGTTTGAGCCCTCGACGTTATACTCCTCGTGCGTGCGGAGAACGTCCGCGAGGTAGAGCTGCTCGTTGCATGACGGGCAGGTGCCGCCCGTGGCTGTGACCACGAGCGTGCTCTCATCTGCGGCCTTGAGCCCACAGCAAGGGCAGACACGAAGCGGGATCCTCGTGGCAACAGCCCCCCGAGTGCCATGCAGCGCGAGAAGGCCATCAGCAAGAGTCATGGTAGTGCTTGAGTCGAACCGCGAACTGCTCAGGAACGCGTCGAGCTCAGTGCGCCAGGTGTCGACACCGCTCATGCCTGGTCGAGCCAGCAGTGACCCGGGCAGCGCCGTATCGAAGGCATACTCGGTGTAGGAGCGGCGAACTTTGCGAGGGTCGATGTATTTCTCTCGCGCGAGACTTCGGAAGACATCGAGCCGCACCATCGAGCCAGCGACCCGAAGGTAGCCGACCTTCACGGTTGGATGTTCTCGGGTCGTCTCGACCTCGGTGTCCGAGCCGTCCACTGTGATCGAGAACTCGACGTCATCAAGACTGCCAACCAGTGGAAGCTCTTCGAGTGGAGAGCACAGTCCTTCAATGTCGTCTCTACTGTTGGGGCGCCCGTTCGTGATCGTCCAACGTTGCAGCGCAGCCTTGACAGCCTCGTTGCGAACTGTTGCTACATGTCCAAGGCGGGAGGCCTTCTCTCCGGCGTAGGACATGGCCTACTCGCCCTCGGGGGCAGGGGTGGCGTTGATGCTGGCCAGCCCAGCAGCCTTCCGAGCATCGTTTACCATCGCATGATCGAACTTCGCGATCTGCACCGGAACAATGTACTTGCCGGAGTAGGTCTTCATGCGCACGAATCCAACATCCTCGGCCCGCATGATGCTTGGAGTCCACACCTTGAAGTCGTAGTAGTGCGCGAGCTCGCGCGTCTCGTGGTCGGAGTTGAGGTGCGCGATCAACCAGTTGGAGGTGTTCGACAGGATGCGCTTGTCGACTGAGGTGACCTCCTGCGTTGCGTAGATCAGTCCCATCCGATACTTCGCGGCCTCCTTCGACAAACGCACCCATGGGTCATCGGCCACGTCCCGTCCCCCGCGCTCGAAGAGGTTGTGAGCTTCCTCCACGATGATCTGCATGTCCACCGGATCTTTGTCCGCGCGGAAGCGTTCGCTCGCGCGGTTCAGCAGGTGCGTAATGATACGCTCCGACATCACCTTGGCGACCTGGTCATTGCCGCTGGAGAGGTCGACAATGGCGAGGCGCCCCGTGCACATGTCCTGCCACAGGTGCTCTCCGACATCGCCAGCCGACTGCTCCCCATGGAAGGGACGGATGGTGCGGATGGCGGATGTGACTCCCGTGTACTTGTAGACACCCCAGATGTGGGCGAAGTGACACTTTTCGGTGTCATGCCACTTCTCGAAATCGCCACGCCTCTCTCCTGCCCACTCTGCTAGTGCGAGTGCGTCAGATGGCGTCCGCACACGGTACTTGCCCCGGCCTGCCGTAGTGACCGCACCAGGTTTGGCTGCCATAAACGGCTGTATCTGCTCTGCCTTCGCCGTGACGACGAGGTCCTGCGGCAGTGAGCCCCCTCGGAAGCCGCACTTCGCCAGGAGTCCGTAGAAGGCAACCATGGCCCACTCCCAACGGGCGTGAGCACTGTGATCGCTCCTCTCGGGCTCAACGAGCACCGCCGACCTGAAGTCTTTACCGTAGTTGGTGTTGACCGATGCGGTTGCTTCGCTGACGAGGCTCCATGCTGCGTCCAGAACTTCACGATCGTAGAAGTTGATGCGCAGAGGCTTCTCCCGGCTGTCGCTCGAGTCGGGCTCCACCTTGTAGATCCGCACCATGGTGTCGTCATCGCCGAGTAGACGAAGACCTGTGCCGTCCTGCTTGTTGACGTTGGCGTACTCCCCCTGAGGGTCGAAGATGAGCTGGCCGATGGAACGCTGATGTTCGGAGCCGTAGCGATGCACAGCTGTCACGAGCGTCTTGATGGTGTTGGACTTGCCAGTCCGCGTCATGCCGAACACGGCGGTCTTGCGGCCGATGAAGTCGGAAACGTCGATGCGGACATCGGCCTGGTCAGTGCCGGCGATCAGCGCCTTGCGACGTGTGGACGCGAACCGAACCTTGCCGATAGAGAGGGCATCTCGGTCGTCAGCAGGCTGAGGGTAGGAGGCCAGCCAGGAGAGTACGTCCGTTGATGGAAGGAAGACCTGATACCGCGCTGAAACAACCACGTTGTCGATGTCCGCGCCGTACTTGATCACCGCGTCGCGGGCGTCGGTCTCGGTGTAAAAGGTTCCGAGTACTTCGCAGTCGAAGGCGGACTGCTGGAGCTCGTTGCGGGTCAGCACGTCAGTCACGTCGTCGAAGCCAACGCCCGAGGCGCCAGCGTCACGTACAACCGCCAGGCGTGTTTGGATCAGTTCGGATTCGTTCGGCAGTGGTGCGGTCCCGCGTACCCGGAGCAGGATGACCTCTTGATCTTCGAGTACGAATCCGGACTCGGTGTTCTCTCCCGCAACGGCGAGGAGGAATCCGCCGCGAGGCACGCCTCCGGCCTGGTGCTTCTTGAAGTCATCGGTCAAGACCACCGCAGAGTCGTAGTCGAGTCGGAAGATGCCGCCGACAGGGGAGCAGCCCTTGTTGATCAAAGCCGTCAGTGGCTTCTTGAGCTCGGTGGTTGTTTGGACTGCCTCAGCGATTCCCATCATGCGCCGCTCCCCCAGTCGGGCCGTGCAACATCGGTTCATTCGGCCAGTGGCTTCGATTCCTAGGCGACTGTGACACTACATGTAACCACCGACAGAAGTGTCGTCAATGGGTCGAGACGGCCAGGTGTCTCGGCGTTGGAACCGGATCCTCCCCCGCGGAGGCGCCTACGATACCTAGTCAACCTCGCCCTTGACCTCGACATCGTGCTTGTGCGGAGCGAGTGGCCGCAGATGGTCGTCGAGAATGACGACGCCATAGGCGCCCCCAACTTCAGGCTTCATGAGTTGCTGAGTGTGCAGCGCCCGACGAGAGTTCCAGAAACTGGGATCACGGCCGCTGAAGTGCTGGAGGCGGTCGGCAAGGCCGCGCCGTGGCCAGCCACGGGCGAGACAGGCAGACAGGACGAGTATGCCGAGGTTCGGGCTCGTGGTGACCACGGAT